>JASHSZ010000483.1 GCA_030040815.1 Streptosporangiaceae bacterium | reverse complement strand
GAGGAGCCCGGCTGGACGATGTGGATGGTCAGCCACTTCCACTACGACCCCGTGTGGTGGAGCACGCAGGGTCAGTTCACCGAGGCGCGGCTCGTACTCCCCGATGCGGCCGGCCAGCTGCCCGAGGTGCGGAGCGCGTTCGAGCTGGTGCGGCTGCATCTGGAGGCGGCCCGCCGGGATCCCGACTACAAGTTCGTGCTGGCCGAGCTCGACTACCTCAAGCCGCACTTCGACGCGCATCCGCAGGACCGAGCCGACCTGCTGGACTTCATCAGGGCGGGCCGGATCGAGCTGGTGGGCGGCAGCTACAACGAGCCGAACACGAACCTGACCTGCGTGGAGTCGACCATCCGCAATGCCGTCTACGGCATCGCCTACCAGCGCGACGTGCTCGGCGGTAACCCGCGCACGGCGTGGATGCTGGATGCGTTCGGCTTCGACCCCGGCTACCCGGGCATCATGACCGCGGCCGGGCTGACCGAGTCGGCCTGGGCCCGCGGCCCGTTCCACCAGTGGGGCCCGCGCTCATCGGTCGGCGACAACCGGCTCATGCAGTTCCCGTCGGAATTCGAGTGGCTGTCACCGGACGGAACCGGGCTGCTCACCAGCTACATGGCGAATCACTATTCGGCCGGCTGGCTGGCCGGCCACCACGCCTCCGACTTGGCGACCGCCGAAGCCCACGCCTACGAGCAGTTCCGTCAGCTGGCGCCCGTCGCCGCGACCCGCAACGTACTGCTGCCGGTGGGCGGCGACCACACCATCCCGCCGCGCTGGGCGACGCCCATCCACCGGGACTGGAACGCGCGCTACACCTGGCCGCGGTTCGTGACCGCGGTGCCGAGCGAGTTCTTTGCCGCCGTGCGCGCCGCGGCCAAGGAACACGACATCTGGCTCACCCCGCAGACCAGGGACATGAACCCGGTCTACACCGGCAAGGACGTCACCTACATCGACACGAAGCAGGCCCAGCGCTCGGCCGAAACGGCCGTGCTCGACGGCGAGCGGCTCGCCACGCTGGCCTGGCTGGCGGGAGCGCCGTACCCCGCCGCGAGCCTGGACAAGGCCTGGCGCCTGCTCGTATTCAGCGCACACCACGATGCGATCACGGGGACTGAGGGCGACCAGACCTATCTCGATCTGCTGGCGGGTTGGCGCGAGGCATGGGAACGGGGTGAGGCGGCGCGCGCAGCCGCCATTCGCCATCTCGCCGAGCTGGCCGACACTGAGAGCCTCGATCCCGCCGATCATGAGGCGCTCGCGGTCGTCGTGGTCAACTCGCTGTCGGCGGTCCGCACCGCCATGGCCACGGTCGAGCTGACCCTGCCGCCGGAGTGGCCGGCCTGGCTGAGCCTGCATGACGACGGGGGCGCGGCGGTGCCGTTCCTCGCCGACGGAGTGGTCCGCGCCGCCGACGGCGCCCTGCAGTCGGTCCGGCTGACCTTCCGCGCGGCGGACGTGCCGGGCGTGGGCTACCGCTCCTACCTGGTCCGGCCGTCCCCGACCGGCGGGGGCAGCGAGGACGCGGGCTGGCAGCCAGCCGGCGAGCAGCCCCGGCTGGAAAACGAGGTCTTTATCGTCGAGGCGGAGCCGGGTCGCGGCGGCACCCTGAGCCGGGTGCTGGACAAGCGGACGAATACAGAGCTGCTGCAGCCCAGCGGCGGTGGCAACGAGCTCGTGCTGCAGCCAGAGCACCCAGGGCACCCGCGCTGGGCCGAGGGGCCGTGGCTGCTGTGCCCGGCCGGGCCGGGCACGGGCACGACGGCCCGTCCCGCTGTGGTCCGAGCCGAGCGCAGCGCGGTCGGCAGCAGGCTGGTAGCCACCGTAGAACTTGCTGGCCTGCACGTCACCCAGGAGACCGTGCTGTGGCACGGTGCCGACCGGGTTGAGTTCGGCACCCACGTGGACGGGTCGATTGGCCAGGATCACCTGCTTCGGGTGGTGTTCCCGGTCAGCGTGCCGGGCGGCCTGCCGGTCTATCAGACGGCCCTCGCCGTCGTCGGGCGGCCGCCCGGCCCTATCGACAGCGACGTGGCCGAACACCCCTACACCCTCGACTGTCCGGCCAGCGAGTGGCTGGCCGTGGGCTCGACCGCGGCGGTGCGGCTGACCGGCCCGGACGGCAGCGCGCAGCTGCAGGCGATCGGCGTGGCGGAGGTGATCGCACCCCCGATGCTGCGCGGCCTCGTCCGCGACCTCCTGGTCGCGCTGGCCCGGCAGGGCGTGACTGCCACCTGCTCGCAGCCGGACGGCCCGCGCTACGGCTACTCCGAGCTCGACTCGAACCTGCCGGACTTCCGGATCTGCCTCGGCGGCCCAGCCGAGAACGCGCTGACCGCTCAGGTGCTGGCCGCCGCGGGGCCAGCTGCGGCCGAAGCGCTGGCGGCACAGCTTGCGGCCGACGGCGCCGCCCGGCTGTGGCTGCCCGCGCAGCGCAGCCGCGCCGACGCGTTCGGGCCTGGCGCGGACCTGCGCGGACCACTCGACCTCCCGGTGCTCATCGTCGCCGGGGCCGACCTCGCGGCGGAGACGAGCAGGCTCGCCGCCGATCTCGCCGACACCGTGATTGAGGCATCCTGCTCGCCGCCGGTCGCACCTGACACCACCACGGGGGAGCCAGCGGGGTCGTCACCCCAGGCCGATACCGCGGGGAGTGCGGCGACCGCTCTGGCGGGTCACACGGTCGGCCTGCTCAACCGGGGTACTCCGAGCGGGCTGGTGACTCCGCAGGGCCAGCTCACCATGGCGCTCATGCGGGCCTGCAGCACGTGGCCATCCGGGGTCTGGATCGACGGCAAGAAGCGGACCTCCCCGGACGGCACCAGCTTCTCCTGGCAGCACTGGAGCCACACGTTCGAGTACGCGCTGACGGCCGGTCCGGGCGACTGGCGCCGGGCGGGTTTCCCGGCGGCTGGCCACGACTACAACCACGATCTACTCACCGTCGTGACCGGGCTGCACGCTGGGCCGCTCCCGGCCCGCGCCCTGCTGGCCGACGTTGCGCCAGAAGGTGTGCTGCTGTCGGCGCTCAAGCCGCACGGCAACCCGTTGTATCCCGGCGCGCAGCCCGATCTGGCCGACGGGGTGACCGTGCGGCTGCGGCATCTCGGTGGCATCGGTCCGATGGCCGCCCGGCTGAACTTGTTCACCGGGCTGACCGGCGCGGCGCTCACCGGCCTCTGCGAGGACGGCCTGGGCGCCGCCGTGCCCGTCACGCCAGATGGCGCGACCGTCACCGTGCCGCCGGCCGGGCTGGCCACCGTTCTTGTCACTCCGGCCCGCGCTCGGCTGGCCGCGCTCGCCGTCGGCCGGCCGGTGCCCGCTGGCTCACTGCCGGGCAACACCGAGCCAGCGGACACCGAGCCAGCCCAGCCGGTGTTCGCCCGGTACTGGCTGCACGGCAAGGGCCCGGCCCCGGTTGGCAACGTGCCCGTCGCCGTGCACCTGTCCCCGAGCATGGTGATGCTGGACCACGGGCCGGGCACCCTGACGCTCACCGTCGCCTGCGGACCGGAGCCGGCCGCGGGCACCGTCCGGCTGGAAGCACCCCCCGAGACCGTCGTCGCGCCGCCGGGCCCGCTCAGCTACGACCTGAGGCCGATGGGTTACCAAAGCTTCGAGCTGACCGTCACGCCCCGGCCCGGTACCACGCCCGGCCGCCGGTTCCTGACCGCGCAGATCGACGGCCCGGCCAGCCAGCTGATCGAGGACAGCGCGCTGCTGGCCATCGGCCAGCCACCGCCGCCCGGCGGGGACCTCCCGGCGCCGGAGCTGCAGGCCATGCACGACGCGGCCGAGACGGCGATCGCGGGCGAGGCTGATCTGAGCGTCGTCGGCCCAGCGGTCGTGCTGCGCCCCGGCGGCACCGGCGCGGTCGAGGTGGTGCTCCGTAACCGGACCGACTCGGCCATCCGCGGCGAGGCCCAGCTGATCTCGCCGCACGGCAGCTGGCGGCGAGTCGGCCCGTGGGCAACGGGCTTCGCGCTGGCCGCCGGTGCGGAGCGGACGCTGCGGTTCGACGTCTGCGCGCCGCCAACTGCCCGCTCGGGCGAGCAGTGGTGGGCCATCGTCAAGGTCATGTACTTCGGCCGCGTGCTCTACAGCGAGCCCGTCGAAGTGACGATCCGGTAGCGCTGCATAACCCTCTGACCAGTGAGAGACTGGCGCTTACCACCAGAAAGAACCACCGAAGTAAGCAGCAATGACGGCAGAAACGCTACTGCATCTGGGCAATCTGCCCGCGGAGCCGAACAGCTTCGTGGGGCGCGATCGCGACCTCGGCGATCTGCGGTTGCTCATGAGCAGCGTGCGCGCGCTTACGCTGTGCGGTCCGGGCGGCATCGGCAAGACCAGGCTGGCGATGCGCCTTGGCTCGCAGCTGGCTGGCGACTTCCCCGATGGCGTCTGGCTGGCTGAGCTCGCCGCGACCAGCGATCCGACTCTCGTCGCAGGCCAGGTCGCGAACGTACTGGGCATCAGCGAGGAACCGGGCCGGCCGGTAGCTGCCACCCTGGGGGACGCGCTGCGCAGCCGGCAGTTGCTACTGGTCCTGGACACCTGCGAGCACCTCGTGGACACGATCGCGGACCTGGTCCACGACCTGATCACGAGCTGCCCGCAGCTACGCGTGGTCGCCACCAGCAGAGAGCCGCTGCGCGTCAGAGGCGAGACGGTGTGGCGCGTGCAACCCCTCTCCCTGCCCACCGGGACGTGGCGTTCGCGTGACCCCGCGGAATCCGACACCGGCGCGGAAGAGGCCGTGCGGCTATTCGCCGATCGGGCCGCGGCAGTGCGTCCGGGCTTCGCGCTCACCGAGGACAACTGGGCGCACGTGGTCCAGATCTGTCGCACGCTGGACGGCGTACCGCTCGCGATCGAGCTCGCGGCGGCACGGATCAGAGCGCTGTCGGTCGAGCAGATCGCCGCCCGGCTAGACGACAGGTTCCGGCTGCTCGCCTCTGGTGACCGGACGGCGCCGCCGCGGCAGCAGACGCTGCAGGCCGCCGTCGACTGGAGCTTTGAGCTGCTGACCCCGGATGAGCAGACGCTGCTGCGACGGCTGTCGGTGTTCGCCGGCTGGAGCCTGGAGATGGCCGAGCAGGTCTGCGCGGACGAGCGCATTCCGGTGGGACGGGTGCTCGACCTGCTCGCGGCGCTCATCGACAAGTCGCTGGTCGCGCTCGAGGACGAGTTGGCAGGAGACGCGCGTTACCGGCTGTTGGACACGATTCGGCAGTACGCGGCCGACCGGCTCGCGGACTCCGGCGAGGAACCGGCGATCCGCGACCGGCATCTGCGCTGCATGCTCGCGTTCGCCGAGGACGTGGACGTGCGGGCCTTCGGGCGTGGCGCCCTCACCAGACTCGAGCAGGTCGAGCTGTACCAACGGGCATCTGCCGAGCAGGGCAATTACCGGGCCGCGCTGAGTTTCTGCCTGGATTCCGGGGATGCCGAGCGTGGCCTTCGGCTCTGCGCCGCGCTCCGGTCACTCTGGGCGCTTAATGGCGACGCCACTGAAGGTCTCGCCTGGTACGGCAGGTTCCTGACCCGCACCGAGCCGGTGGCAGCTAGCGTGCGCGCCCGGGCGCTTATGGCGAGCGCGGAACTTGCCTTCCAGCACCAGGACTACCCGGCCGCCGCCCGCTACGCGCCGACCGCCGTCGCGATGTGCACGGCGTACCGGGCGGCAAACCCCGCGTGCGGTCTGCGCATTCTCGCGGCTATCAGCCTGCGGGCGGGCCTGGCGGAGCAGGCGCTGGCGCACGCCGACGCCGCGGTGGCTGCCGCCATCGCGCACGCCGATGACTGGGAGCTTGGCCTCGCTCACGTCGCGCGGGCGATGGTCCTCGCGCGGATCGGGCAGCTGGCCGAGGCGCAGGCCGAGTACGAGATCGCGCTCGGTCTGCTCACCGACCACAACCTGTGGGGCATCGCGAACGCCCTGTATGGCTTCGGCAGCCTCGCCAGGGTCCGGCGCGACAACGCGAGCGCGCTTCAGCACTTCCGCGCGGCACTGGACTTGTTCACCGAACTGGGCGCCCGGACCGAGATCGCGCGATGTCAGGCTGGCATTGGCTGGGTCGCGCTGGAGGACTTCGACGTGCCGACCGCATCGGCGAGTCTCGCCGGGAGCCTTGAGCTCAGCGTGGCCACCGGTCAGCGCCTCGGCATCGCGCGCGGCATTGAGGCATTCGCCGCGCTCGCCGTGGTACGCGGCGACGACGCAACTGCCCTGCGGCTGGAGGGAGCGGCGGCGGCGCTGCGCGAGGCAGCCGGCTTCGTCCACTCGGCGGCGCACGCTGCGCTCGACGGGCTACTCGGCACCGCCCGTCAGCGCGTTGGGCCAGACCTCGCCGCTGAGTTGATCGCCGAGGGCCGCCGGCTGAGCCCGCACGAAGCGGCCACCTATGCGCTTGCGTCTGCCGCGCCCGCTCAGTCAGCCGGTGTCAGGACGCCGACCGCAGAGGAGGACGCCGCATCGGCGTCCGGGCTGACCGCGCGGGAGCTGGAGATCGCTCAGCTGATCGCCCGCGGCCTGTCCAACCGAGGCATCGGCGAGGAGCTGTTCATCGCCCCGGCGACCGCAGCCAGGCACGTCGCGAACATTATGGCCAAGCTCGGGCTGAACTCGCGCGCGCAGATCGCGGCGTGGGTCGTCAGCGAGAGTGCCCGGTAACGAACCCACCCGCCTGCATAAAGAGCGGCGCAGCTGGGCCTCGCGTGCATAGCCATAGTGCCGGCGCGCCAGCTATGTAGTCAGCCTGATCCGGCTACCTGCACCTTTCGGCCGGTCGATGGCGGCGGAATTGCATAGCGGAATGGCCAATTCGGTCGATGCTGTCCCCCACCCCGGCTGCCTAGCGTGGAGACAGTTCGGGAGTCAATGTCGCGGCCGGCCATCAGAGGGGGATGGCCGGCCCGAACTCCCGAATACATACCCAGCTACATAATCCTGACGATGTGGCCGCGGACTGTGCGGTCGTACGGTCGTGATGGTCGGGCTGCGAGCGGACAGAGCTGAATGTGGGGTCGGCGGGGAAGGTGACGGACATGACGGTGACAGAGATGACGGACCTCACGGTGACGCAGCGGCTGGTGGAGACGGCGACAGAGTACGGCAGTCATACCGCGCTGATAGGACCGGCCGCGAGGGAGCCTTACAGCTACGCCGACCTGGCGAGCATCATCCAGCGCGCTGCGGCCGGACTCGCTTGGCGCGGGCTGCGGCCGCGCGACGTCGTGGGCGTGTATGTGTCCGACGTGGCCTCGTACATGCTCGCCTGTCACGCGATCAGTGCTGCCGGGGGCATCCCGTGCCCGGTCAGCCCGGAGCTCTCGGTCGGGGAGGCGGCCGGTCAGCTTGCCGACTGCGGCGCGCGGATGGTGCTTACGGCGGCGCCGCTGGCCGCCGCGGCGCTCGCCGCCGCCGACCGCTCCTGGGTGCGGCAGGTGATCTCGTTCACCGATGCGCCGGCCACTACGCCGTTCGGTTCACTGCT
Organism: Streptosporangiaceae bacterium; assembly: GCA_030040815.1. The sequence goes on along the minus strand of JASHSZ010000483.1, from coordinate 4,488 downwards.
CGGCATGGGCTCGCTACAGCCGCCCGCTGCCCGCCCGCACGATCTCGCGCTGCTGCCCTACCGGCGCAGCACGGGCGGCGCCTTGCACCCAGTTGGCCTCACGCACCTGGACCTGGCCGCCCAGCTCGCCGACCTGCGCAGCACGGCCGACGTCACCGAGCGGGATGTCGTGCTGACCGGTCCGCCGGTCGGCGACGGCCGGTCCTACACTGCGCTCGTCGATCACGCACTGTTGCAGGGCGCCACCGTCGCGGCCGTGGCCAGCACGGACGAGCTGGCGATGGCGGTAACGCAGCGCGGCGGCACCGCCGCTATCGTGCCGCTCGGCGTTGCGGTGCCGAGCGCCGAATCGCTCCGCCTGTTCGCGGTGGCCTAGCCAGCCACCGCCTTCGTCACAGCTGACTGGCCAGCGCGATCTGGCACAGTTCCGGCAGCTTTTGCGCGGCCCCGACGGCGGCGACCCGCACACCGGCGTACAGGAGCGCAAAGCCGTAGGCCGCGGCGCAGCACGGCACTACCGCGTACCAGACAGCCGACGGGTGTGCGCCGGCGAGGGTCACCGCCACGATCACCGGTATTGCGGTGACCGCGACGGTCGCAAGATTCGCCAGCACGCCGCCGAGCCCGTAGGCCGTATAGCCAGGCGCGGCCTGCCGCAGGGGACTGCCGGCCCGGGCGACCATGGGGAACGGGAGTGTCGCCGTGAGGATGTTGCTGATGCCCAGGCCCGCGCCAATCCCGGCGACGGCCACGGCTGCCACGAAGAACCCGTACTCCCACCGCCCGGCCGCCGCGGACAGGCCCAGCGAGACCGCGACCAGCAGCGGCAGCGCGATCACGCCGAGGGCGATGTCCTGGCCCCAGAAGTACGAGCGCAGCTCCCGTCGTCCGGTGAGCGCCACCGCCTCGTAGACAAACGGTGGCCCAGTCTGCCCCGCCGCGTTGGCGTGGAAATACCCAACGAACGCGGCGCCGAAGATCGCGCCCGTCAGCAGCACCGCTGGATGATGCTGCTTACCGAAGATCGCGCTGGCCGACGCGACAGCCATGATGACCGCGGTGAGCGCCCAGTAGACCAGGGAGGTCGGTTCGCGGCGCTGATAGATCCAGAACCGTGCGGCGACAGCACCCAGCGTGCCCCACCGGGCGAACGGGAGCGCCGCACCGTGCACCCGCGACGACTGAGTCGAGGTATCGGCGGTGACCAGCGCCCGGCTTAGCGATCGGATCCACAGCGCGCCAAGGACCACGATCACCGCCGCCAGGATAGCGAGTCGCAGCAGCGCGGTGCCGGCGTGCCCGCTCGACGCATCCTGTATGGCGTGCGCCGCCAGCCCTGGCGGGAGCCAGCGCACCCACGAGTCAAACCCGGCGAAGCTGGACACGTGCAGCTTGCCGGCCGCGGCCAGCCTCGGCACCACCTGAGCGAAGAACTCATACAGCGCGAAGATAGGGACGATCAGGAACGCGGCCAGATCCCTGCCGCGACGCGACCGCAGCAGCCCCGCCATGGTCGTAGTGACTAGCCTCGCCAGGGTGATGCAGAACAGCACCTGCAGCAAGACGGCGACGACCGCGGCGAGCACGCCGAGCGGCCCGACCGCCAGTCCAACCGTGACGCCGAGCAGGCCGACGATGTTGGCGACCGGCCAGGCTCCGCTGAGCGACGCGCACAGCAGCCCCACTGCGAGCGGCCGGGTCCGCAGCGGGTAGAGCTGCAGCGTGGCGGGGTCCAGCGTGCTGTCGAGGCCGAACGCGAAGATCGGCAAGATGAGCCAGCCGAAGGCGAACACGGTGAAGATGACGGTGGTCAGATCGACCGACGTCGCACTGCCGCGCAACAGCGCCAGCACCACGAAGGCGCCAATCGCGACCACCAGCGCGAAGAAGCAGCTGGTGATGAACGACACCTTCGCCGGGGTGGACGAGCGCAACGCGTTGCGCAGCAGCTGCAGCTTCAGCTGGACGAGGAGCCGAGCCATGACAGCACCTCCTCGTCGGTCGCTCGCGGACCCACCAGGTCAATGAACGCCTGCTGCAACGTCTTTCCGCCGCGCACCTGGTCGGTCGTGCCAGAGACCACGATCTTGCCCCGGTCAATGATCGTCACGTGATCGCAGACCTGCTCGACCAGCTCCATCACGTGGCTGGAGAACAGCACCGTCGAGCCCGAGCCCACGAACCGGGTCAGCAGCCGCCGGATCACATCGGCCGAGATCGGGTCGACGCCCTCGAGAGGCTCGTCTAGGAACAGCACCGACGGATTGTGAATGAGCGCGCAGCCGAGGGCGGCCTTCTTCCGCATGCCGGTGGAGTAGTCGGCCACGAGTCGCTTCGCGTCCGCCGTGAGATCGAGCACATCCAAAAGCTGCGTTGTCCGCGTCCGCGCTTCCGCTGCCGACAGGCCGCGCAGCCGCCCAGAGTATTCCAGCACCTCAGCGCCGCTCAGCCGGTCGAACAGCCGAACTTCGGCCGGCACCACGCCGATCACGGCCTTCGCGGCGACCGGGTCTTGCCAGACGTCGCGGCCGTTGAGCTGGATCTGCCCCCCGTCTGGCCGCAACAGCCCGGTCATCATGGACAGCGAAGTGGTCTTGCCTGCGCCGTTAGGGCCAACCAGCCCGGCAAGCGAGCCCGCGGCGATGTCCAGGTCGATCCCGTCGACCGCCGTCTTGTCGCCAAAGCTCTTCCGGAGCCCGCGCACCATGATCGCGGACCCCTGTTGGCGTGGTCGCTGGCTCCACCCGGTCAACTCGGTTCCCGGTACGCCCATTGCTTCCTCCGTGCCGCCCTGCCGACGCCGCTGGGACTCCCGCCTAAAACAGATATCACTATGATAGCAACACCTGGTCGCGGCCCGGCAAGCCCAGCTGTACCGGACGGCGTCGCCAGGGACCTAGGCCAGCGCGGCGGGCGAGACATACGGCGGTCGGTTCTCAAACGGCGTGCTGAGCACGATCGTGGTATGCGTCGACACGTTGGCCGCGGCCCTGATCTCCTTCAGTAGTTCCTCGAGCGAACCAGGGGACGCCACCCGTACCTTGAGGATGTAGCTCTCGTCACCCGCGACGCTGTGACAGGCCTCGATGGCGGTCAGGTGCGCGAGGCGCTCCGGGGAGTCGTCCGGGGCGGCAGGGTCGAACGGCTTAATGGACACGAATGCGGTCAACGGCAGGCCGATACCCTCCGGGTCGACGATGGCGCCGTAACCCTTGATCACGCCGCGCTGCTCGAGCCTGCGGACGCGCTGCTGTGCCGCGGACACTGACAGGCCGGTCCGGCGGGCAAGCTCGGTGAAGCTCATGCGCCCGTCCCGGGCGAGCAGCGAAACGATCGTCGCGTTGATCTCTTCCACGCGGCAACGTTACGTGGCCGCCATCCGGCCTGCCCTCGTGACTTGCTAACGAAATGATAACGGGGTTTACACTCCCGTAACATGACGCTCTGGCTGATGGCCGGGGTAGCGGACGTACAGGTACGCTCCGGGCAGTCGGCCCGCACCTGGGCCGCGTGCACTGCGGAGTGAGGTCCCATGGCCCAGATTGGCCTTGACCACGTCGACAAGATCTACCCCGGTGGTGTCAAGGGCATCGACGACCTGACCCTGAGCATCACCAACGGCGAGTTCATGGTGCTCGTCGGCCCGTCGGGCTGCGGCAAGTCCACCGCGCTGCGGTCGATCGCCGGCCTGGAGGACATCTCGGCAGGCACCATCACCATCGGGGACCGGGTGGTGAACGACCTGCCGCCGAAGGACCGCGACATCGCCATGGTGTTCCAGAATTACGCGCTGTACCCGCACATGACGGTCGAGCAGAATCTCGCCTTCGGCCTGCAGCAGCGCAAGACGCCCAAGGACGAAATCAGGCGGCGAGTCACCGAGGTGGCCAAGATGCTGGGCCTTGAGGAATACCTCAAGCGCAAGCCGGCCGCGCTGTCGGGCGGTCAGCGCCAGCGCGTCGCGATGGGCCGCGCCATCGTGCGGGAACCGCAGGCGTTCCTCATGGACGAGCCGCTTTCCAACCTGGACGCCAAGCTGCGGGTCTCGATGCGGGCATCGCTGTCGCAACTGCACGAGCGGCTCGGCGTGACCACCGTCTACGTGACCCACGACCAGGTCGAGGCCATGACCCTGGGGCAGCGGGTCTGCGTGCTCCGGGACGGCAGGCTCCAGCAGGCGGACGCCCCGCAGGCGCTGTACAACGCTCCGGTCAACCTGTTTGTGGCCGGCTTCATCGGCTCGCCCGCGATGAACTTCACCACGGCCGAGCTGGTCCGCGACGGCGGCCCCGTCGCGGTGTTCGCCGGGTACAAGCTCGCCGTGCCGGACAAGCTGTTCGAGGCGCGCCGCGGACTGGACGGCTACCTGGGCCGCGAGGTGATCCTCGGCGTCCGGCCGTCCGACTTCGAGGACGCCGAGCTCGCCGAGCCGGGCTGGCCACGCATGACGGTGCGGGCTAGCGTCACGGAGGAACTCGGCAGCGAGAT
>JASHSZ010000055.1 GCA_030040815.1 Streptosporangiaceae bacterium | reverse complement strand
TCGGCGAGCAGGTCCCGGTACATCTCCGCGCGCTCGTCCAGGTCCTCGGGGACCTGCAGACCCGGCACGCCTAGCGCTCGCAAGAACCGCTCCAGCACCCGCCCCGGTCCGACCGGGCGCCCGGTGCCGGCGTGGAGGTCGGCGAACAGCTGCCCATCAGCGAAATGTCCAGCCACCTCGTGCGCTGCGCGTACGGCGAGTCTGGTCTTACCCACACCCCCCTGGCCGGTGAGCACCACGACAGGCGCCGCTCGTCGGCCCTGCTCCCAGTCGATCAGCTGCCGGCCGACCTGCTCGACCTGGTCTTGGCGACCGGTGAAGTCCGCGATGTCGGCGGGTAGCAAGCTGGGCACCTTCTTGGTCACCGGCCTGAGCCGGACCGGGCTGGCCGCCTGGTCAAGAGCCGGATCGGAGGTCAGAATCGACCGCTGCAGCTGTTGCAGGCGTTCTCCTGGCTCAATCCCCAGCTCATCGATCATGGTCCGCCGGGTCTGGGTGTAGACCTGCAGCGCTTCCGCGGTGCGGCCGCACCGGTACAACGCCAGCATCAGCTGGCCCCGCAGCCGTTCCCGCAGCGGGTACTCCGCGGCCAGTTCAGTCAGCTCGCCGACAAGCTCATGATGCCTGCCCAGGTCAAGTTCCAGCGATAGCCGGTCTTCGTTGATAGCGACTCGCTGCTCGTTCAGGCGGCTCGCCGCAGCCTGCAGCAGCTGGCTGTCCAGGCCGTCAAGCGCCTGGCCTCGCCACAGGCGCAGCGCGTCCCGGTAGCTCGCCACAGCCAGGTCAAGCTGACCGGCATCACGAGCCGTCCTAGCCGCCGCAACCAGGTCCCCGAATCGCAGCGAGTCCAGCAGCTGCGGAGCTGCAGCAATGACATAGCCCTGAGCATGCGTAGTGATGATGGACGGGTAGCCGCGCGAAGCAAACAAGCGGCGCAGCGAGGAAATGCTGATCTGCGCCTGGGAACGGGCGGTCGGCGGCAGCGCCTCACCGTAGACCGCCTGCTCCAGCCGGTCAACGGTCACCACTGCGTTTGCGCTGAGCAGCAGCGTTGCCAGCACGATCTGCTGTCGCGTGCCGCCAAGCTCCAGCCGCTCCGAGCCGACCGAGACCTCCAGCGGTCCGAGGATCTTGAAGTCCACAGAATCTCCAGCCCGCGCCGCCTGCCGCGAAACAGCCCCGGCATCGTGACCATGCTAATTCGCTCGTCGGCAAGTGGCCTGTCTTCGATCCGCTATCGCCCCGCGAAGCCCGGTGGATAGCACGCTGGGCGACGCTAGCCGCGTGGCGGTACCCAATAAGGAGGGAACAATGGTGCTCACAGCGAGCGAGAGGATCGCCGGCGAGACTCAGGTGATACCGGCAGCCCACTCCGTGGACCTGTGCAAGACGTTCGGGGCGGGCAACGCCGCAGTGCGCGCACTCGACGGCGTGACCGTGACTTTCGAGCGCGGTCGCTTCACGGCCGTGATGGGTCCGTCCGGCTCTGGTAAGTCGACGCTGATGCACTGTATGGCGGGCCTTGACCGGCCAAGCTCCGGGCGCGCGTTCGTCGGCGGCGTGGATATCGGCGGCCTGGATGACGCCGGGCTGACCCGACTACGGCGGGACAACGTGGGCTTCGTGTTCCAGTCCTTCAACCTGGTACCGACGCTGACCGCGGGGGAGAACATCACACTGCCCGCAGACCTCGCAGGCAGGAAAGTCGACCGGGAATGGCTCGACTACCTGGCCCGCCAGCTCGGCATAGCCGGGCGGCTTGCTCGCCGTCCCGGAGAGATGTCGGGCGGCCAGCAGCAGCGAGTCGCGTGCGCGCGGGCGCTGATCAACAAGCCGGAGCTCGTCTTCGCCGACGAGCCGACCGGCAACCTCGATTCCAACTCCGCTGCGGACATGCTCGAGTTCCTGCGGAGATCGGTATCCGAACTAGGCCAGTCGATCGTCATGGTGACCCACGACCCGTGTGGCGCTACGTACGCGGACCGGGTGATCTTCCTCGCGGACGGGACGGTGGCGGGCGAACTCCAGTACCCGACCACCGACTCGGTGCTCGAGCGTATTCGGACCGTAGGAGCCTGACATGCGGAACGTAATCTTCAGGAGCCTGGCAGCCCACAAGCTCCGGCTGGGACTCACCGCACTGGCCATCGTGCTCGGAGTCACCTTCATCTCCGGCACGTTCGTTCTCACCGACACGCTGAACAACTCGTTCTCGGCCCTCATCGGCACCATCTACTCGAAGCTGGACTTCCAGATCCGTGGCGTCGCGCAGTTCTCTGGTGGCAGCGCCGTGCGCAACCCTGTGCCCGAGTCGCTGCTCGCGACGGTGCGCCGCGTTCCCGGCGTCGCGGCTGCCGAGGGCGGGGTCGAAGGCTATGCGCAGTTCGTCGCCCGTGACGGCAAGCCGATCTCAACCGGCGGCGAGCCGACCCTTGGCATGAGCTTCGACCCGGACTCCGAGATCTCTGGCCTGCACATCGTCGAAGGCGGCCCGCCACGGAACGCCGACGAGGTGGTCATGGACGTCGCGACTGCACAGGAGTACGGCTTCCACGTGGGACAGCGCGTACGCATGCTGTTCTACGCTCAGCCGCGCACCCTCACCATCAGCGGCATCGCCGAGTACGGAACGGCCAACGGCCTGGCAGGCGTCACGCTCGCCGCCTTCACACTTCCGATGGCTCAGCAGATCCTCCAGGAACCGCGTCAGCTGGACTATATCGACGTGGTGACGAAGCCGGGCGCCAGCAAAGCGGCCGTCCAGACGGGCATCGTAGCCATCCTTCCGCGCGGAGTGCAGGTCGTCACCGGCGCGACCGTGGCGAACGAGACGAGCAGCTCGGTCAGTCAGTCGCTGTCGTTCCTCTCCACGGCGCTGCTGATCTTCGCGATCATCTCCCTGTTCGTCGGCGCGTTCACTATCTTCAACACCTTCTCGATCATCGTGGGTCAGCGGACCCAGGAGCTGGCGCTGTTGCGGATCGTCGGTGCCAGCCGCCGTCAGGTGTTCGGGTCGGTGCTGGCCGAGGCGGCCGTCATCGGGCTTGTCTCGTCGGGTGTCGGCATCGCGCTCGGGGTGGTCGCCGCCGTGGGCCTGGAGGCACTGCTAAGAGGGTTCGGCATCACGCTACCTGCGGGTTCACTCGTATTCGCGCCGCGCACGGCCGCGGCCGGAGTCGTCGTGGGCGTCGGCGTAACCGTCATCGCCGCCATCGGGCCGGCAAGGCGCGCGGTGCGCATTCCGCCGGCGGCTGCGATCAGCGACCGTCAGCCGGGCGGTGAAGCGTTGCTGCGGCGGCGGTTCTGGTGGGGTGCTGGCTTGGCGCTCGCCGGCGCGCTAGCCCTCGGTGCCGGGCTCAGCAAGCCGGCAATCCAGCTCGCGGGTCTTGGCGCGGTGTGCGTATTCATCGGCGTCGCCATGCTCGCTCCGGCGGTCGCCCGCCCGGTGTCGCGCGTGATCGGGCGCCCGCTGGCCCGGTTGCTAGGCACGCCAGGAAAGCTCGGCCGGGAAAATTCGATCCGCAGCCCGCGGCGCACGGCCCAGACCGCTGCGGCCCTGATGATAGGCCTCGCCCTAGTCTCCGCGATGTCGGTGTTCGGCGCCTCGGCCTCGAAGTCGGCGACGAGCAGCTTGGATCAGGCGACCAGCGCAGACCTCATCGTGACCAGCACCAGCTCCTCGAGCGGGCTCAGTACGCTTGTGCCGCCGGAGGTGACGAGGATCCCCGGCGTCACGGCGACGAACAGCGTCTACCGTGGCCAGTTCGAGATCCGCGGCATAGTGGCAACACTCACTGGAACGACCACCCGGCACGTTGCCGACACCCTCACCCTGCAGATGACGACCGGCAACGTTGCCGCGCTGGGCAGAGGCGAGCTGCTCATCGACTCCACGACGGCCACGTCGGACCACCTTGGGGTCGGCAGCATCGTGCACGTCAGGTTCGCCCAGACGGGTATCACAGCCATCCGCGTTGGCGGGATATACCAGGCGAACTCGGTAATCGGCAGCTACCTCGTCAGCGACGCATACTTCCTCGCGCACTTCGGCAGCGACTGGAACCCGGCCGCGCTGCTCGTCCGCACAAGCGGCAACCCCGCTATCGGCAACATAGTCGCGCGGGCACTCGCTAACTATCCGACGGTGCAGGTCCAGACCCGCGCGCAGTTCGAGCACACGAGCGCCGCCACCATCAATCAGCTCCTCGGACTGGTTTACGTATTGCTCGGACTGGCAGTGATCATCGCGCTCATCGGGGTCGTCAACACGCTCATGCTCTCGGTGTTCGAGCGCACCCGCGAAATCGGCCTCCTGCGGGTGGTGGGCATGAGCCGACGCCAGATCAGGACAATGGTCCGATCCGAGGCGGTGATCCTGGCCGTCTTCGGCGCCACCATCGGCATAGTCCTCGGTACCGGAATGGGCCTCACGCTCGTGGCCGCCATGAAGCGCCAGGGCATCACCGACGTCGTGATCCCCACGTCCAGCCTCGCGGTCTTCGTCCTGCTAGCAGGGCTGCTCGGCCTGGGCGCTGCGACCTGGCCAGCGCGGCGGGCCGCCAGGCTCGATGTGCTGGCCGCAATAGCGGACCGCTAGTCCGCAGGCGCCACGGACCGCGGTGCGGCGCGACTCCAGCCCATGCCGCCCACCGCGCCCAGCCCATTCACACGTTCCGGTCACCACGAGGAGGAGATCATGACCAGCAGAACGCGCGCATTCACCGGCCGGCAGGCAAGGTCCGGCGAGCCAGCGTCACCTCAGCTGCTTGGTGTCCCGGCGCTCTCAGTCCGCGGACTGGGTAAGCGTTTCGGTGACCGGGTCGCTTTCCAAGACGTGTCGTTCGAGATCAGCCAGGGGGAGGTGTTCGGCTTCCTTGGGCCCAACGGTGCCGGCAAGACCACGACCGTGCGAACGCTGGGCACTTTGATAGCCCCGACATCAGGCTCGGCGACGATTGCCGGGGTGCCGCTCACGGCGGAGAACGGGGTGCAGATCCGTCGGCGGATCGCAATCATGCCCGAGTCGCCGGGTCTGTACCTGCGGCTAAGCGTGGCCGAGAACCTCGA
>JASHSZ010000482.1 GCA_030040815.1 Streptosporangiaceae bacterium | reverse complement strand
GCAGGTCCTACAAGTTCGGCGTGGTGGTCCGGCCGGACGCGACGGTCACCGTGACAATCGGGGCCAGCGCCCGCGGCCACGCGGTGATCGACTTGTCCGTGAACGGCTCCGACCGCGGCGTGACCTCCGCGACTTACCATGCCTGCCGCCAGGCGGGCGGTTTCTACGCCCAGGGCTTCGCCTTCACCCGCCCGCCGTTCCACGGCTGTGTGCCGCTCGACGTGACGGTCGGTGGCCAGGCCCAGGTCCGCCACGTCACGCTGTCGCTGTTCGCAGGACCATGCGCAACCTGACCTCCTCCACCCTGCTAGCTGCCTCAACCGTTCACTTGGCACCAGGCATGCTCAGCCGCACCACGCTGACGCCAGCCCATACGCCTGCCCGCCGCATAGGCGTAACGCGAAGGCCCAGACCTCCGGGCGCAAAACGAGCTGCTCAGCGCGCAATGACAGCCCCTGGCCGGACAGCGGCAGGCGAGCAGATCGGCGGCTACGCGCGCGTTATCAAGCTCTCCGCACCGCTGGCGATCCTGACCACAGCCGAGCGGGCCGCCGGCTAGACCGTATGACGTATCCCCGCGCTGGGCGCGATCGTCCTGTTCTGCCGCCGTGAGTGTGCGTAGCTCGCGTCAGCGAAACCCGCTGCGGCTGTGACCGCGGATCGTCAGTGCTCAATCTCAACCGCATTCCGCGGTTCGCGGGCAGACAGCGGCCGATGAGCTCGGCGTGCTGCTGAGCTACAGGAGCGCAATGCGGAACTCCCCCCTGCCGATGCGGTGCACGTTCGGGGATGGGTGTGCGCGAGCGTCGATGTCCTATGGCATCAGAGGGCGCGTACGGGACCGACGCAGGCACATCGGAACACTCTTGGTGCGTGGTCACCGCTACGGGATGCGCCTTCACGAGACCGCTGATAGCAGCGGCACTGCATTGCTTAGATCGGCCGCCGATGCGCAGTCGTGCCGTGAGGATTCCTCCGGGCACGGCGACAGTGCTAGTACGGGCAGGTCGTGAGGCCATACGGCGGGCTCGGGGTCGAGGACGACCTGCCAGCCGGCTTGTTTGCGGAGCCAGGCGAGGAATTCTCCGGAACGGAGATCGAGGTGGATGACGAGCCAGATGGGGCAGCAGAGCCAGACGACGCAGGTGCGGAAGCCGTACTCTCCGCCTGGGAATAGGCGGGCACATCGGACTCCGAGCCGACACTGGCAGCGGCCTGCGCGTTCGTCGGGATGGACTCGTCATTCTGCTGCGCGGCGCTGACGTAGTCCGAGGCGTTGACGGTGTCCGCGCCAAACATCTCCAGCCCGGGTGCCTGCGCGGTGACCTGGGAGCCGAGCAGCACCTCGACGTGGCCGGGCGCCAGCGACGCCAGCGGGGTGGCGGACTGCACGCCCATGACGCCGGCGATCAGCTGTGCGTTCGCGTCGGCAGCGCTGCCCGCGCCGTAGAAGACCTCGGTGTCGTCGCCGACCGGCTGCGACTGGGAGGAGGAGTCCGCCATGGCGCCGGCCTTGTAACCCATCGCGACCAGGTCCTGCGAGACGTTCGCGGCCAGCCCGTAGGTGCCGCTGCCGTTGTAGACGTCCACTGTTACCGATGAGGCCGTCGAAGGGATCATCGAGGACCCGTAGAAGGCCTCGTAAACCTGCTCCTGGATCTGCGGCACGTCGATGTAGTTCACGCTCTGCAGGCCAGGGTAGCCAGGCACGTAGACGTCGTTCGTCGATATCTCGGGCAGCGTGCTGAGGTTGAGGTTGCTGGGGGACAGTGCGCGAACGTCCTGCGCGAAGCCGATCAGGTTCCAGCCGCTGTCGTACATGAGCCAGCTTTGCGCGTTGCTCAGCAGGGTGGTGAGCGCGCCGACGTCACTCAGCACGCCGCCGGTCCTGAGCTTCCACAGGATGTACTCGATGGCGGCCTGCTGCCGGGCAGTGCGGCCGATGTCGATCCCCGGCAGGGTGTCGCGGGACCGGACGTAGGCCAGTGACTGCGCAGCCGACAGGTGCAGGTACTGCTTGCCGCCCTGGTTCGCGTTATAGCCATCCTGGTAGGCGTCGAACCCTGAGTTGTCCGTGCCAGTGAGCGGATCGCTGTCAGTCAGGTTCGCCCCGGCAGGCAGGCCGCCCTGGGCCGGGGCCGACTGGATGCAGATCTCCAGCCCACCGAACTGCTGGGCCAGCTCGTAGAAGCCGATGATGTTCGACTCGATGAAGTGGTCGATGTGCACGCCGGTGACCGACTCGACGGTCTGGACCTCGAACAGCTGGCCTGCCTGGTTGGCCGCAAGGTACCGCTGAGCCTGAGTCATGTTGGAGCCGTACGTCTGCTGCAGCGACTCGTCATAGGCGAAGGCGTAGGCCGCGTCGATCTTCCCCTCCGTCAGGCCGTCATAGGTCGCGTGCGGGTAGTTGACGACGTCGTCGCGGGGGATCGAGAAGCCGACTGCATTCTGCCCGCCGGCGAAGATGTGGATCAGGATCAGCGTGTCGGTGTCTTGCGAGCCCTCAAGCCCGGCTTCGACCGCGGACTCGCTGCCCGAGTGCGTCTCCGTGAGCTGCTGGACCGACAGGTCCTGCCCCTGGAAGGTGGTCCGGCTCTCCAGCCCCATCACCAGGATGTTCATCGCACCCACAAGCGGAGCGCCGGGCGCGGCAGATGGGGTGCCGAGCCGGGCCCCGTGCCCAAGCGCGTCGGTCAGGTCAACGATCTTGTGGGCGTAGCCCGCCACCACCAGGGTCGCGGCACAGAGAATGCACGCGACCGCGTAGCCAACCGTGCCTATGGCTTTCCGACCGAGCTTCAACTACGCCCGCCCAAAACTTCCCGACCTCACCCAGACCGAAGTTGCTGCTCCTTGCACCGATAATTCCTGCCTGACCTGTGAGAATCCTGAAGATGGCAGGATTTGACCTCCGCCTGCGCCGACTCATCTGGCCAGGCTGATCGAACTCTCAGAAATGCCGGAACGCTTCACGATGCGGCCTCAGCGATCCCGGCCAGCCTCCTCAGTCAAATCCGAGGAGCTCCTTGATCGGCGAAGTCGCCCGGTCGCCGGTGACCGTCAGGCGCCTAAGGTGGTCGTCATGCTCTCGTGGTGGCACCGCGACGTGATCGCGGCCGGCAAGCTGCCGCTGATGCTGTGCTTCGTGTCCTTCGTGCTCACCTTCGTGTCGACGCGGGCGATCACCCGGCTGATACGCGATGGGCGCGGTCCGTTCCGCAATGTCACGGCCGGCGGGACGCACATTCACCACTCCGTGCCCGGCATCATCCTGCTGATGATCGGGGCGTTCACGGCGGTCGGCGGGCCCGGCACGAAGGGCTGGCTCTCGTTTTCTGCGATCGCAGTCGGGATCGGGACGTCGCTAGTGCTGGACGAGTTTGCGCTGA
>JASHSZ010000481.1 GCA_030040815.1 Streptosporangiaceae bacterium | reverse complement strand
CGGCGACTGCCTGTGGTCGATCGCCCAGCGCTACCTCGGCGCCGGCGATCTGTATCCCGAGATCGCCAGCCTCAACTACGGGCGGCAGATGAACGACGGCCAGGTTTTCACCAACCCGGCGCTGATCATGCCGGGCTGGCAGCTTGTGCTGCCCGAGGGCGTTACCGCCGACAGCGCCGGGCAGCCAGTCGCGCTGCCCCCCGCCAGCCAGCACTCGGGCCACGCCACCGCGGATGCGCACTACCAGCGACGACATCCGGCTGCGCGCGTCGCCGCTACGACGGTGCTGCCGGCCGCCCATCAGGATCGGAACGCGCCGCCTGGACCCAGCGTCAGCTCGTTGGCTCGCACTGGCTCGGCGGACTCCGCGCCGGCTGACCAGGCCGGCAGTCATGCGGAGCCGGTCCCGCAGGCCGCGATGTTCGTGACCGGCGCGCTTGCCGGCGCGATCGTGACGAGCCTGACGCGGCTGCGGCTCCGGCAGCGTCAGGAACGCCGACGCGGTCGACGGATCGCACTGCCGGCCAGCCCGGCCACCCTCGCCACGGAGCAGCGGCTGCGCGTGACGACGCCTGCCCAGCCGCTGCAGCGGCTGCGCGACGCGCTCGCCATTCTGGAGGCCGGCGCGCTGACCGGCAACGGGAGGCTGCCCGACATCGTCGGCTTGCACGTCGCCCCCGCCTTGCTGGAAGTCTTGCTGGCAGCGCCCGCAGCGGAGCCGCCGCCCGCCCCGTTTGAGGTGAGCCCAGGCCGGCAGGGAATGTGCTGGCAGCTTGCGCAGCCGCCGTTGGCCGCGCTGCCAGCCGACGAGGCTGTGTGTCACGTGCTGCCCGGCCTGGTCACGGTCGGCTCGACCGGCGCCGGGTACCTGCTGCTTGACCTGGAGTCGCTGCAGGTTACCGGCTGCGACGGGCCACCGGCCCTAGTCGACCAGGTCCTGAGGACGATCGCGACTGAGCTGGCGGCAGGCCACTGGAGCGGCTCGTACGACCTCTACCTGGTGGGGTGCGACGAGCTGATGCCGCTCGGCCGCGCCGAGCACTGCGCGACGCTGGAGGAAGCACTGTCGATCGTGGCGTCCCGCTGCGCAAGGACGACACAGCGCGTCGCTGCGCGGGCTCCTGCCGACGTTCGCGACTTGCGAGTGGCCGAACCGGAAGACGAGGACTGGAGCCTCACGATCCTCGTCAGCCGCGCTGAGCCGTCGCCCGACCAGCTAACCCGGCTGCTCGATCTGGCCGTGGACCGCCGGGCCGGCCTAGCGGTGCTGTTCGCCGGCGACCCGGAGTCGGCCGACGGCCGGATGGCCCCGACAGCGCTGCAACTGGCGCCCGACCCGGATGTTGCCGAGGGCATCGTGGCTAACGTGGTGCCGCTGCAGATCACGGTGCGTCCGCGCGCCTTGTCAGCCGCGGAGTACGCCGCCATCGGCACGCTGTTCACCGCGGCGGCTAGTCTCGGTGACGTCGGTCCGGACGAGGAGCCGTACACCGGATACGCAGCGCCGCCTTGGATCCCGCAGGCGGCAGCCTTGCAACCAGACCCTGACGTCACGGACCTTCCGCGGTCAGGAGCACCGGACACCGACGAGGCAGGTGGCGACAGGGTCCCGCGCGAAAGCGACCTGCTGAGTGACGAGGCCGGCGGACGCGAGTCCCGGCATGACGAGTCGGCCGGGCGGGGTCTCACCGTCAGCGTCCTCGGCCCGCTCGCGATCAGCGGGGCGGCCGGTCAGTTGCAGCCGAAGCAGGCCGAGCTCGTACTCGCGCTGGCCCTAGCCGCCCCGGCTGGTCTGTCCAACTCCGCGCTGTGCAGCATGCTTGGCGCCGATCCTGACCATCCCAAGCCAGCCGACGCGATCCGGCAGATCATCGCGAGGACTCGGCGTCGGCTCGGACCGGCGAGCGACGGAGCGGAGTACATCATCCACACGGGTAGCGGCCAGTACTTGTTGCATCCCGAAGCGTCGCTGGATTGGTCGCGGTTTCGCGAGCTCGTGGCCTCGGGCCGGGCCGACGATCTCCGCGGCGCGCTGGCCCTAGTACGCGGTGAGCCCTTCACCGGCGGCTACTTCTGGTGGATCGACATCCCGTTGATTGAAAGCGTGCGTGCCGAGGTGGTCGACGCGGCGGAGCGGCTGGCGGAGATCGAACTCACGGCTGGGTCGTCGCGCGCAGCAGCGCGAGCGGCAAGGGCAGGGCTACTGGCTGAGGCGTCAGCCGAGCAGCTATGGCGTGCGGTCATGCAGGCCGAGCACGCGGCTGGCAATCTCGCCGGCGTGACCGAAGCGTGGCGGCGATGCCTCGACGCGATTCAGGACGTGGCGCCGGGAGGGGAGCCACACCCGGACACCGCCGGGCTCTACCGTCTGCTCACCGCACCCGTGCCGGCGCCCGCATCTCTTCGTTGAGGTCGGACTACAACGACCAGCCCGTGGGCGGAGGTGGCGGTGACGTGTCCGGCTAGCAACTCGAGTCCATCGGCTGCTGGATCCTGGACCAGTACGTCAACCACGCCGCCTCCGCCGCCCCCGTTGGGCTTTCCAGAGGCGTGGCTGCTGCCTCACGACTGGGATTGCGCGCGCAATGCGTGACCCAGCTGCCAAGCAGGACGGAGGTAACGGCGGCGTGGCGCCTCGGCGGCAGGGGCTGACGCGGCCCGGCGGGCGTCGCGCTCGCGGTTTGCCTCTGCCATCATGTCGCGCTGCTTCTCCTGGGCGACCTGGTAGCTGATGGTGTGGTGGTACATGACCGCTCCTGTCAGGTGGACCTTGGCTGGCCTGCTCTGGCCGACTGCTTTCAATGTGGCCTTGACGCAGGTGCGGGTCAGTCACGCCGATGACACGGTTGCTGTCAGCCTGCTGACTCTGAGGTTGGCAACGAGGCCCAGCGGAACGTTGACTAACGTGAGTTACGTTAGTTACTCTGATTACACACGTAATCACAAGGAGCGCGTCATGGAAAAGGAAGCGCTGGAGCAGGTCCAGCAGATGCTCAACGAGAACGTCAAGGCCCGATTCCCGGACGGGGTGATCGAGGAGGTCAGGCTTTTGCAGTACGGGGATGACCCCGTCGTCGAACCCGGTCAGATCGCGGTCCGGGTGATCGCTGCGGCCGGCGCGGACGAAGAGGACCGCCATCGCGTCGCGCGCAAGTTCGAGGGAGCGGTCCGGCAGCAACTGGAGCAGCTTCGGGAGGACATGGGCGACACGCTGCCGCAGGCGAGCCGGATCGAGATCCAGATAGGTAACGATCTGAACGGCCCGCGTTTCTTCATGGGGCGCCCGGGACCGTCGTCAACAGAAAAGGGCCCCCTCATCGGTGCAGACCTGACGCCTGTCATGGCGCGGCTTGGACCGGTCGACCTGGAGACCCTTGACACGCTCATCTCGGCGGGCATCGCGGGTAGTCGCGCCGACGCTGTGCGATGGGCGCTGGCGCGGATCAGGGAACGGCCCGCCTACGCGCAGCTGCGGGCGAAGTCGGCGGAGATCGAGGTGCTCAAATCCCAGTTCTGAATCGGGCGACTCGGTCCCTCGAGCAGCCAGGCCCGGTCACGCGCGGCGCGGCGTGCGCCCGACACATCCGCCGGGCGGGCCCGGCGGGGCACCGATAGATTGAGCGCGGAGCTCCGGCCGAAGGGACTTCTTGAGATGTCAGCAGCTGACGGGGCGGCCAGCGAGACCGCGCTCTGGCACCCGTTCGCCACCATGGCGACAGTGCCTGGCCGCACCGTGACGATGGTCCGAGGCGAGGGCTCGACGGTCTACGACGCATCCGGGCGGTCGTATCTGGACGCCATCGCCAGCCTCTGGTATGTCAACGTCGGCTACGGACGGGCCGAGCTCGCCGAGGCCGCTGCGGCGCAGATGCGCGAGCTCGCCTGCTTCCAGGCTTACGAGATCTTCTCCAGCGAGCCCGCCGAGGCGCTGGCGCGGCGCGTGTCCGCGCTGGTCCCACTCCAGGACGGGAAGGTGTTCTTCACTCCGGGCGGCGGGTCGGACGCCGTCGACAGCGCAGCGAAGCTGGCTCGCGCCTACTGGGGTGCGGTGGGGCGGCCCGGCAAGCAGATCATCATCGCCCGCTCGCACGCCTATCACGGCATGAACGCCTACGGCACGTCGCTCGGCGGAATCCCGGCGTTCACCGATCCGTTCGGCCCGCTCGTCACTCTCGTGGAGCACGTGCCCTGGGACGACTCGGCGGCGCTGGCCAAGGTCATCGAGCAGGCGGGCGCGGACCGGGTCGGCGCGTTCTTCTGCGAGCCTGTCGTTGGTGCCGGCGGCGTGTACTTCCCGCCTGAGGGCTACCTGGCCGAGGTCCAGCAGATCTGCCGGGACAACGACGTGCTGTTCGTCGCCGATGAGGTCATCACCGGCTTCGGCCGGACCGGTGAGTGGTTCGGCAGCATGCGG
This sequence comes from Streptosporangiaceae bacterium, assembly GCA_030040815.1. The sequence goes on along the minus strand of JASHSZ010000481.1, from coordinate 197 downwards.
TACGGCCTTGAGCCCGACATGATGACGGTCGCGAAAGGCCTGACGTCCGGTTACCTGCCGCTCGGCGCGGTGGTCGTCGGACCGCGGGTCGCCGAGCCGTTCTGGCGGTCCGGCTCGACTGAGATGTTCCGGCACGGCTATACCTACACGGCCCACCCGGCCGCGTGCGCGGTCGGCCTGGCAAACCTCGACATCAT
>JASHSZ010000054.1 GCA_030040815.1 Streptosporangiaceae bacterium | reverse complement strand
CAGCCGTCCGAACTGCCCGTGGTCGTGTCATCGGGAATGGTTCTTCATCAGCCCAATCCGGCGACGCTGGCCGAATTTCTTGGCCTTACCGTAGGCCGCCTTCCTGGGCGGCTCTTCGACCTCGTCATCGTCGGCGGCGGACCTGCTGGCCTGGCAGCCGCCGTCTACGGGGCCTCGGAAGGCCTGCAGACAGTCGGAGTGGATATGGTCGCTGCCGGCGGCCAGGCCGGAACGAGCTCGAGGATCGAGAATTACGTCGGCTTCCCGACCGGAATCTCCGGAGGTGAGCTCACCCAGCGGGGACTGGTCCAGGCCGAAAAGTTTGGCGCGCGGCTCGGCGCGCCCATTGAAGCCGTCTCCTTGCGGGAAGAAGCCGGGCTCCATGTGGTCGATCTGTCCGATGGCGCCACCGTGGCTGGACGAGCTGTGATCGCGGCCACCGGAGCCCGTGACCGCAGGCTGGATGTCGAGCGCCTGTCGGAATTCGAAGGCAAGCGCGTCTACTACGCCGCGAGCGAACTCGAGGCAGCCCAAGTCATGTCAAAGGCACCCAGGCTGATAATCACCGCATTCTGCAGCACTGTTGCGTGTCAGGCCTGGACCGGCGCATGTCTGCACCAACTCAGCACCACGTGACAACAGCATTTAGGGAAGGGACTCTCCTGGGAAGCCGACGATTGGGTGGACCTCGAAAACAAAGACGCCCGACCGCACGCCTGGGTCGCCCTCCATGATGGCGGTCGCTGTTTCGGCGTCGGTGCTGAAGATGTAGAGGCCGGACAGGGGCGCGTCGTCGCGTACGGGGCAGACGATCGCCAGATCGCCCCGGCGGCGAAGGCCAAAGTTCCGGCGGCCGTGCTCCCACACGATAGCGTCGCGATCCGAAGTATCCCAGTTAGGGCCGCGGCTTATGAGGACGAGCGTGTAGCCCTTTGCGAGCTTGAGCCTTTGGTGCATGTACTCGTCGGTGATGTCGTCGACGACAACCGGGTCTGCCACGTGTTTCTCCTTAGCAAAGATGTGTTCCAGCGTCGCCGACAGCACTGGCGGCGGTTCGCTGGTTTGCGTTACCGATCTGCTTGCCGGGCCGGATGCGCCGCCGGCCCTCACGGGAGTGGCAGTCCGAGCTGCGCCCAGAGCGTGAACCGGTCCGGGATCCACCAGGACTCGGCGATCTTGCCGCCGGAGTGGCGGTCGATCCTGATCTCGTCGAACGAGATAACGTTCCCGGTCGCCGCAACAGTGCCGGAGGGCCGGGCCAGCGGGCCGGTGTGCGTCCCGCTGCCGGTCCACCGGCTGACCACCTTGTCGCCCTCGCCGAACTGGTCATCGAGCGTGATGCGCAGGTCTGGGATCGCGGTCCGCAGCAGTTCGGCTTGCTGTTTGATTCCGGCAGTGCCGGTCACCGGCGGCGTGCCCGGGCCATGATTGATGATGTGCGGGGCCATCAGCTCGTCGGCTGCGGCGTAGTTTCCCTTGCCGAAGATCTCTTCATACAGCCGCCGGGACCGCTGCTTACAGGCCTCCAGGCCGTCGTCGGCTGATGCACCATGCCGCCAGGTCGGCTCGTCGGCCGACTGCGTGGCGTTTTCGGTCTCGGTCATCGCGCTCCTCCGTCTCGATGTCGTTCCGCGCCGCCAGGCGGGAACCTCCGTAAGGCAGGCCCTGGGGCTGGCGAGCCCAGGCTCGGGCTGCGGCCGCCGGGTGGCCGGCCTTGCTAGCTGTCGCCGTGATCTGAGATCACTGCGGCGAGGCGGTTCAGGATCGTCGACCAGCCGACCGAGTAGGCGCCGGAGTTGTAGCCGCCGGGCAGCGCGCAGTCCGCAGAGAGTTGCTCGTCGGTCAGCGCCTCCCACCCACGGTGCTCGACCGCCACCCGGGTCAGCGCCGGGCCGAGCGCGGTGAAGGCGAACTCGACTTCGGTCGTCGCGGGCGTGCCGGTCCACGTCATCACCAGCCGCGTCGGCGGCTCCCAGGCGGTCACGGTGCCCCAGTCGACCTCGGTGCCGTCGTCCCAGGTCTCATAGACCCGGCCGCCGGCCCTCTGCTCGATGGTGATGTCGCGGACCCGGTCCTTGCCGGCCGAGAACGGCTGCACCGGCCACCAGGCGCCGATGGTCGTCGCAAAGGCGGTGAAGGTGCGCTCAATACCGGCACGAACCAGTGTCGACTGGCGGACCGGAGGCCGCCGCAACACCGTCACTACACGCTCGCCGCCTTGCTGCCCTGGTGTTGTCATCTGTCCTCCTCGCTTCGGCGGACCAGTCCACTGCACGACGGGCGGTCGTGGCTGGCGTAATCGCGGAACCGGCGCAGCACCAGGGCCCAGAACGCGGTCAGCCGGGCCCGGCCGGCATCCAGCGAATCGGCGGCCGGCCGACTCGCCCCGTCCGCCCCGACGTGGCCGCTGCCCTGGCGCCGGTCAGCCGGCCCTGGCGGCCCGGTCCTCATCGGTCACTCCCACCTGGTTCTCGGCTATCGCCCGCGCCGCGTCCAGGGCGCCGGCCCACATGTCGTCCAGGAACTCCCGCAGCCCGGCCAGGCCCTCCGCGCGGGCCCGGTACAGCCGCCTCGTCCCATCCCGCCGCTCGGTCAGCAGGCCCGCGTTCTTCAGCACCGTCAGGTGCTGGCTGACCGCCGTCCGGGAGATCTCGAACGCCGCCGCGATCTCGCCCGCAGCCAGCTCATCCCGCGCCACCAGGCGCAGGATGGCACGCCGCCGCGGCTCGGCGATCGCCCGCACCGCCTCGTCGTCCGCTGCCTGGGACGGCCGCGTGTTCATCTGGCTGGGTTCAGGCCCACAGCCCGACCTGGTTGCCGTCCGGGTCGGCGAACACCGCGAACCTGCCGAAGTCTCCCGGCAGGTCGGTCGGCGGCACCAGCTTCCGGCCGCCGAGCCTTTCCGCCCGGTCCAGGTAGGCGTCCAGGTCGTCGACCCGCATGTAGATCTTCACGCCCTTGTCGCCCGGCTCGGACGACGGGCCGATGCCACCGCCGATCGCGCCCTCGCCTGCGCCGGTGTCGACCAGGCCATACCCGCCCATCGCCGGGTCAGCTGCCACCTGCCAGCCGAACAGCTCGCCGTAGAACTTCTGCGCCCGCTCGTGATCGGGACTGACTATCTCGAAGAACGCCACTGCCTGGCCCATCATGACCTCCCTGGAATCCTAGTCCGACCTGACTAACGTTAGCGAAGACGAACGTTAGCGTCAACCGACAGATCATGGCCGGGTAGGCACAGCTTGCTAGCACCCCGTCGGACACAGCTAGCCTCGTTCACTTGTTGTCGTACTCGTCGTGGCGGCGCCACCACATGCCGCTCTCATTGCGACCGAGCGGGCCGCGGTCGAGCCACTGATACATGCCCCACAGCACGTCAAGCCCGCGCGCGTATGTCGAGTAGGTGTGGTGGACGGCGCCGTCCTGGAACGCGAAAGCGCTCATCCCCGGTCCCTCGCGCCGGTAGGTCTCGTAATTGGTGCCGACGAGCGACGTGGTGAAGGCATCACGAGCGCCTTCCTGGCCGGCCGGCGGCCGCAGATCCTGCTCACCGAAGTTGTACCGAACAGCGCCCGCCTCCCACTCCTCTCTGGTGTGGGCCACCCCGAAGTCGAAGTTGAAGTCGCTGCCGTAGGAGGACGCCCACGGGAAGCTCCAGCCCATTCGCTGCTTGTATGCCTGCAGTTTGGCGAGCGGAGCCCGAGACACCGCGATCAGCGTGACGTCATGGTTGGCGAGGTGGACGGCGGAGCCGTTGAAGCCGTCGGCGATCGCCGAGCAGGACGGGCATCCGGCGGTGTAGTCCGGGCCGAACATGAAGTGATAGACGAGCAGCTGCGAGCATCCCCGGAACAGATCAGCCAGTGACGCCGTTCCCTCGTCGGTCTCGAAGAGGTACTCCTTGCCCACCCGGATCCAGGGCATTTCCCGGCGCATCCGCGACACCTCGTCCCCGCGCCTGGTCAGCTCCTTCTCGGCGTCCAGGAGCTCCAGCCGTGCGGTCAGCCATTGTTCCCGTGTTCCGGTCCTGTGACTGGTCATTGCCTGTCTCCTTCTGGTTGTCACATGTTGGCTGGGACGAGTTCGTTGCCCGCAGGCCGTCACCCGCAAGCCGTAGCGGGCCCGTCAGCCGGGTAGGTGTGGAAGCCGCGGTCACGGCCTGTCTGCCTCCGCCTTGGCGGGTTGAGGCCGGGCGGGCGACCCGCCCTCGGCAAGGGCGAGGGCGTGCTGGGTCTTCGGCGATGTGATCGCCAGGGCACTAAGGGCGGCCAGCAGCGCGAGGCCGGCGCAGGCGGCAAGCGCAGGCTTGAAGCCGTCGGTGACGCCCGGGGGCGTGCC
>JASHSZ010000480.1 GCA_030040815.1 Streptosporangiaceae bacterium | reverse complement strand
AACCTGACGAGCACCGTGCGCAACCTGTTTATGCAGGGCATCCTTCCGTTGCTGGGCGGGCTGATCCTTTACGGGGCGGGCATCTACAGCCTGTGGGAGGACTGGGACTTCAACACCGGCAACAGTGTCACGTCCTGGACGATTCCGTTCTCTCCGCACTGGCATATCGGCGGCGTGTTCGTGATCGCGTTCCTGTCCATGCTGGTCGGCGTGATCTTCTGGATTTATGTCCGCATACGCCAGCCAGCGTTCTTCCGCAAGGAGACGCTCACCCGGGCCACGCCGACACTGGTGCCGGACAACTGATCGCGGTCGGCTCCAGCGCCTAGGCTGGGGCTCGTGACCGCGCTGGTTGTCGACTCTCTGCTCGACGGGCTAAACCCGCAGCAGCGGGCTGCCGTGCTGCACACGGGCAGCCCGCTGCTGATCGTGGCCGGCGCCGGGTCGGGCAAGACCCGGGTGCTCACGCACCGGATCGCCTACCTGCTGGCCGAGCGCGAGGTGGCGCCGAGCCAGATCCTGGCTATCACCTTTACCAACAAGGCGGCCGGCGAGATGGCGGCCAGGGCGGCCACCCTCACCGGGGCCCGCGCCCGGTCCATGTGGGTGCTGACCTTTCACTCGGCGTGCGTGCGGATACTCCGCCGGGAGGCCAGGCGGTTCGGCTACCCGGCCAGCTTCAGCATCTATGACCAGGCCGACTCGCAGCGGCTGATGACGATGGTGTGCAGGGAGCTGGACCTGGACACCCGGCATCACTCCCCGAAGGCCATCGCCGAGGAGGTCTCCGGCCTGAAGAACGAGCTGATCGACTACGAGACCGTCCAGTCCAAGGCGACCAGCTACCGGCAGCGGGCGCTCGGCGAGGCGTACGCGGAGTACCAGCGCCGGCTGGTCGCGGCGGGCGCGATGGACTTCGACGACCTCATCATGGTGACCGTCAACCTGCTGCAGGCGTTTCCCGACCTCGCGGCCGAGTACCGCGAGCGATTCCGGCACGTGCTGGTCGACGAGTACCAGGACACCAACCACGCCCAGTACGTCCTGGTCCGGGAGCTCGCCGGGGTAGGCGGCGCGGGGGCCGGGGGCACCGCCCGGGTATCGTCCGCCGATGCCCCGGCCCGCCTGCCGCCGGCCGAGCTCGTCGTCGTCGGCGACGCCGACCAGTCGATCTACGCCTTCCGCGGCGCCACGATCAGGAACATCGAGGAGTTCGAGCGCGACTTCGCGGGCGCCAGAGTGATCTTGCTCGAGCAGAACTACCGCTCGACCCAGAACATCCTCGCCGCCGCCAACGCCGTGGTGTCCCGCAATCCTGGCCGTATCCCGAAGAACCTCTGGTCGGACGCCGGGGACGGCGCCAAGATCACCGGCTATGTGGCCGACAGCGAGCACGACGAGGCGGCGTTCGTTGCCGAGGAGGTCGACCGGCTGGCTGACGCCGGCGAGGCGTCACCGGGGGAGGTCGCCATCTTCTACCGGACCAACGCTCAGTCCAGGGTGTTCGAGGAGGTCTTCATCCGGTCGGGCCTGCCCTACAAGGTGGTCGGCGGCGTGCGCTTCTACGAGCGGCGGGAGGTCCGTGATCTGCTCGCCTACCTGCGGCTCATCGCCAACCCGGGGGACGAGGTTTCGCTGCGGCGGATACTCAACACCCCCCGGCGCGGCATCGGCGACCGGGCGGAAGAGTGCGTGGCGGCGCTGGCGAACCGTGACAAGACCAGCTTCGCGGAGGCACTGACCAGGCCGGACGACGTGCCCGGACTGGCCGCGCGATCGGCGCGCGCGATCGAGGGCTTCAACGAGCTCATCGCGGGGCTGCGGGTAATGGCCGAGGCGCGCAGCCCGGTCGGTGACATTGCCGACGCGGTGCTTGAGCAGACCGGGTACGTGGCTGAGCTGCAGCAGTCGTCCGATCTGCAGGACGCCGGCCGGATCGAGAACCTCACCGAGCTCGTGTCGGTCGCCAGGGAGTTCGACGCCCGGTTCCCCGACGGGACACTCGCGGAGTTCCTCGAGCAGGTGTCGCTGGTCGCCGACGCTGACGAGATCCCCGAAGGTGAGCAGCACGGTGGCATGGTGACGCTGATGACTCTGCACACCGCCAAGGGACTGGAGTTTCCGGTCGTTTTCCTGACCGGCCTGGAGGAGAACGTCTTCCCGCACGAGCGGTCGATGGGCGACGAGCGGGAGCTGGCCGAGGAGCGGCGGCTCGCCTACGTCGGTATTACCAGGGCGATGAAGCGGCTGTATGTCACCAGGGCAGCGACCCGTACCTGGTTTGGCCGGCCGGGCTACCACGCGCAGTCCCGATTCCTGACCGACATTCCGCAGCACCTCATCGACTGGCGCAGGGACGAATCGGCGGCGACGCAGCCCGCCTCCGAGCGGCTGGCGAGGCGGCCGGGGGTGCGCGTCGTCGGCAACCGGCCGGTCCCGGCTCTGCAGCCCGGCGACCGGGTTAACCACGACTCTTACGGCCTCGGCACCGTGGTCTCGGTCGAGGGACGGGGTGACGACCCCGAGGCGAAAATCGACTTCGGTGGCGACTACGGGGTCAAGCACCTGCTGCTGCGGTACGCGCCGATCGAGAAGCTCTAGAGACGTTCCCCGGACTGGGCGCTGGCATTCAATTGTTCATGCTCGAGTAGGCGTTCAGCGCTAGCGGACTCCTTCGTGGCGTGGAGCGGCCCTCTGACACATGACGGAGCGCTATACCGGGCGCATGCCGTGGCGCCGCATCAGGGCCAGCTCGGCGTCCTGGTCCGGCGGCGCCGGTCCGGACCAGAGCCCCGCGAGAGCCCGGAAGTAGTCGTCCAGAGCCGGGGCGTGCAGGACGAGGAGGTGCGCCGGCGCGGCCGCCGTGGCACCGAAGGTGTGCGCCACGCCGCCGGGCACGAGCACGAAGCTGCCCGCGACCGCCGTGACCAGCTCGCCGTCGAGCTCGAACTCGGCCTCCCCGTCCAGCACCCAGAACGCCTCGGTCCGGTCCGGGTGAACGTGCGCAGGCGGGCGGCGGCCGCCCGGCGGGACCTGCCGCTCGTGCAGCGAGAAGGCCCCGCCTGTGCTGGCGGCGACGGCCTTGAACGCTAGCGTGCTCCCGCCGCGGACCGTGAGCTGCTCGCCGCCGCCCGGTGGAACGATCAGGTAGTCAGTCATGGTCTCGCAGCATCGCACGACCGGCCTGCCCAGCGCGAGCCGCGCGGTCCCGGTATGCCCGCGACTTGGCGCGTGACCCGCAGACGCTCATGCTGCACCAGCAGCCGGTGCGCGTCGGCGACCGGTCGTAGAACGCCCACCGGCAATCGTCGGCACTGCACACCTTGAGCCTCTGCCACGTGCCGGTCACGGCGGCATCGGCGGCGATCAGCAGCAGCCTGGTCAACGCGGCACGGCTGCCAGCTCCGGCGGGAACCAGCGTGACCCGGCCGTCTGCATCGGCCCGCAGTCTCGCCTCCATAGTCGCCGCGATGCCCGCGAGCTGACCTGCAGCGCCGTCGGCCGGCTGGCCCGGCGTGTCGTGCCGGACGTGCGAGCCGAGCACGCCGCGCAGCGCCTCCCGCAATTCGAGCGCGGCGGTGAGGTCGGCAGCGCTCGACCGGGTCGCGACCGACGGCTCGGACAGGCGTGCCGCCCGCAGCCAGTCATCGAGCGCCCCTGGAGTGGTGAGCTCGTCCGTGCCCCGTTCGATGTCGAGCGTGTTCACGAACGCCTGCACCGTGCTTAGGTCACCCGGAGCCTGGCCAATCTTCGCCATCGCGCATCCTCTCGCGTGCGGCGAGCGCATCACCGCCATTCTACATATGCCGGTTGCAGGTTCCCGCGGTAGCCGCTAGGTTCGTTACTAGCAAAAGCGATATGAGGGTAACGAGCCGATAAGGCGGAGCTGAGTCATGACCGGCCCATGGACGTTGATCGGCGTCCCGACCAGCGCCGGCGCGCATCACGCCGGCCAGGACCAGGCGCCTGCCGCGCTGCGCGCGGCTGGCCTGGTGGACCGGCTGCGAGCCGCCGGAGTCACCGTGCACGACGCGGGCGACCTGCCCGGCGCCGTCTTCGCGGTCGACCACGCGCGTCCGCACGCCCGGAACCTGACCGCCGTCGTCCAAGTCGCGTCTGAGGTTGCCGACGCCGCTGAGGCGGTGGCGCGCGCCGGGCAGCGGCCGCTGGTGGTTGGCGGCGACTGCACGATCACCGTCGGCGTCGTCGCCGGCATCCGGCGGGTGCACCCGGATCTCGGGCTTGCGTACGTGGATGCCGACGCCGACCTAACCAGCAGCCTGTCCGGTGACGGATCCGGCATCCTGGACGCCACCGGAGTCTGGCACCTGCTTGGGCACGGCGAGCCGGAGCTTGCCGGCCTGGACGGAGCGCCTCCGCTGATCGAAGGGGCCAGGCTGGCGATGGTCGGCCTCGACCCGCGTGAGCTCACCGAGGCCGGCCGCAGGTTCCTGGCGGCGAACGGCGTCAACTACATCGAAGGTCCGCAGTTCATGGCTGACCCGCAGGCTGCGGCGCGCCAGGCGCTGAGGGCGCTGCGCGTCGCCAGCGGGCCGATGATCGTGCACTTCGACGTGGACGTGGTGGACTCCGGCGACTTGCCGCTGGGGAACTACCCGCACTACAACTCCGGCGTTTCGCTCGGCGCGGTAGCGTCCGCCCTGGCGGTGCTGCTCGCCGATCCGTCGTGCGCGGCGCTCGTGCTCACCGAGGTGAACCCGAGCTACGACCCCGGCGGCGGCCAGCTAGACCGGTACATCGAAGCCCTCGTCACCGCCGTCGCCGGCGGGTGAGTTTGGTCACCGCGGCACCGCCGCGGGGCCTGCAGCCGGTTACCCTGACGTGGGTTGCCCGTTACCGCAACAGCGGGGCAGCCCGGTCGGAGGTTCCCATGAGCAGCATCAGGGTCGTCATCGCCAAGCCAGGTCTGGACGGGCACGATCGCGGCGCGAAGGTTGTCGCGCGTGCGCTGCGCGACGCAGGCGTGGAGGTCATCTACACCGGGCTGCACCAGACCCCGGAGCAGATCGTGTCGGCCGCGCTGCAGGAGGACGCAGACGCGATCGGCCTGTCGATCTTGTCTGGTGCGCACATGACTCAGTTCAGCCGGGTGCTCGAGCTACTGCGCGAGCGCGACGCCGCCGACATCGTGGTCTTCGGCGGCGGCATCATTCCTGATGCGGACATCGTCGAGCTCCAGCAGATGGGCGTCGCCAAGATCTTCACCCCCGGTGCCACGACGACCGAGATCGTGGACTGGGTATCGGCGACTCTCGGGCACACCGAGCCTGCCGAGTCAGCTCGCCAGCGCGGCACCTGATCCGCTCGGGGGCGCAGCGACCCAGGGTAACGCGGGGCGGGCGTTCCGGCACTAGGCTTCCTGGCGCAGGCGGCGGCGCGGCCGTGACCGATCCCGAGTACAAAGGACGGACCCGAGTGGACCTGTTTGAGTACCAGGCGAAGGAGTTGTTCGCCGAGTACGGCGTCCTGATCCAGCCTGGCCGGGTGGCCAGCACGGCCACCGAGGCCGAGTCCATCGCGGCGGATTTCGCGGCGAGCGGCTCACCGCGGGTGGTCATCAAGGCGCAGGTCAAGACCGGCGGGCGCGGCAAGGCCGGGGGCGTGAAGCTCGCCGGAAGCCCAGCCGAGGCGCGGGCCAAGGCGGAGGCCATCCTCGGCATGGATATCAAGGGCCACACCGTGCACACGGTCCTGGTCGCCGAGGATGTCGATATCGCCGAGGAGTATTACCTCTCCTTCCTCATCGACCGGGCCGACCGCACCTTCCTCGCGATCTGCTCGGTGGAGGGCGGCGTGGAGATCGAGGAAGTGGCCCGCACCAAGCCCGAGGCGCTGGCGAGGATCCCGGTCGATCCGCTGACCGGCGTCGACCGCGCCCTGGCGCTGGAGATCGTGCGCGCCGGCGGGCTGCCCGAGCACGCCTGGGCGGGTGCCGCCGAACTGGCCGAGCGACTGTGGGCGGTGTTCACCGACGAGGACGCGACGCTGGTCGAGGTCAACCCGCTCGTGTACACCGGCGACGGCCGGGTCCTCGCGCTGGACGCCAAGGTCACGCTCGATGACAACGCGGCCTTCCGGCAGGACTGGGCCGCATTCGCCGATTCCACCGCGGTCGACCCCATCGAGGCGCGCGCGAAGGCCAGGCACCTGAACTACGTGAAGGTCGACGGCTCGGTCGGCATCATCGGCAACGGAGCGGGGCTGGTGATGTCCACCCTCGATGTGGTGGCCTACGCCGGCGAGGAATTCGGCGGCGTGCGCCCGGCCAACTTCCTGGACATCGGCGGCGGCGCGTCGGCCGAGGTGATGGCGGACGGCCTCGACATCGTGCTGTCGGATCCGGACGTGCGCAGCGTGCTCGTCAACGTGTTCGGCGGCATCACCGCGTGCGACGCGGTCGCCAACGGCATCGTGTCCGCGATGGCGCTTCTCGCCGAGCGCGGCGATCAGGTGACACACCCGATCGTGGTGCGCCTGGACGGCAACAAGGCAGCCGAGGGCCGGGCGATCCTCGATGCGGCCGCGCTGCCGGCCGTCCAGCAGGTCGCGACCATGGACGATGCGGCGCGCCGCGCCGCCGAACTGGCCGCTGTGGCCGCGAACGGAGCATGACATGGCCATCTTCCTGACCGCGGACAGCCGGATCATCGTGCAGGGCATCACCGGCTCGGAGGGCCGCAAGCACGGCGCGCGGATGCTCGCCGCCGGGACGAACGTCGTCGGGGGCACGAACCCGCGTAAGGCCGGGGAGAAGGTCGAGCTGGCCGGCGTCGAGCTGCCGGTGTTCGCGACCGTCGGCGACGCGATGGCCCAGACCGGCGCCGATGTCTCCGTCGTCTTTGTGCCCAAGGCCGGCACCAAGGCCGCCGTTATGGAGGCCATCGACGCGGCGATCCCGCTTGTTATCGTCATCACCGAGGGCGTGCCGGTGCACGACACCGCGCAGTTCTGGGCGCATGCGTGCGCGACCGGCAACCGGACGAGGATCGTCGGTCCCAACTGCCCGGGCGTCGCTTCGCCCGGCAAGTCGAACGCCGGCATCATCCCGGCCGACATCACCTCCGAGGGCCGGATAGGGCTGGTGTCCAAGTCCGGCACACTGACGTACCAGATGATGTACGAGCTCCGCGACGTCGGCTTTTCGACCGCCGTCGGCATCGGCGGCGACCCGGTCATCGGGACCACTCACATCGACTGCCTCCGGGCGTTCCAGGACGACCCGGAGACCGACGCCGTTGTGATGATCGGCGAGATCGGCGGCGACGCCGAGGAGCGGGCCGCAGCCTATATCGAACGGCACGTCAGCAAGCCGGTGGTGGCCTACGTCGCTGGGTTCACTGCCCCCGAGGGCAAGACGATGGGTCACGCCGGCGCGATCATTTCCGGCTCGGCGGGCACCGCGCAGGCGAAGAAGGAGGCCCTGGAGAAGGTGGGCGTCCGCGTCGGGCGCACCCCGAGCGAGACAGCGCGCCTTGTGCGGGACCTCATGCGGGGGTAACACCGTCCGGCGCGCCTCCCCGGCGGCTGCGGTCCGGGTTGCCAGGCTTGACCGCGTGACAGCCCATCCGGCGACTGCTGCCCGTGCGCGCCCCGCGGCTGGCGACCGGATCGGCCAGGACGGCCGGCAGGCTGGCCCGCGGTCGCTGCTCAGCATTGGCACCATCGCAGCGCTCGCGGTGACCGGGACCGGGGTGGCGGTCATCACCCTGCTCGTCCTGATCGGCTTCGTAGCCGCGCCGCATGCTGGGTTCGGGCTGCCGGCCGTGTTGCGCACCGCGGCGATGCTGTGGCTTGTCGGTCACCACGTCGGTTTCACTTTCCGCGGCGCGGGCCGGATCGGCATGCTCCCTCTTGGCCTGGTCGTGCTGCCAGGGGCGCTGCTGTGGCGAGCTGGCCGCTGGGTGGCGCGGGTTGGCGGCGTGAACAGGCTGCGACACGCGGGACTCGCCGCGCTCGGACTGGCGATCCCGTACGCCGTCGCGACCGGAGTACTTGCGCTCGCGAGCAGGTCGGCGCTGGCCTCGGCGTCGCTCTTGCAGGCGGTCGCCTGGGGATTCCTGCTCGCCCTCGCGGCAGGCGGACTCGGCGCGGCCCGGGCCCTGGCACCGTGGCCGACGCTGGTCAGGCTACTGCCGGAGCGCCCTCGGTCGGCCGTGATCGCCGTGGCGGGGTGTCTGGCCGCGCTCGCCACTATGGGTGCACTGGTCGCGGGCATCAGCCTCGCCGTGCATCTGCACGAAGCGGCGACGCTGGAGAAGAGCCTCGCGCCGGGTGTGGTGGGCACCGTGCTCCTGCTGCTGCTCGAGTTCGGCTACCTGCCGAACGCGATCGTGTGGGCGATTGCCTTCACCCTCGGCCCCGGCTTTGCGTTCGGCTCCGCGACAGTGGTTGCGCCGACCGGCTCGGCGCTCGGCCAGCTGCCCGCCCTGCCGCTGCTGGCGGCGCTGCCGCCGGGCGTGCATTCCGCGCTGCCGGGCGGGCTGGAGCCGGTCGTGCTGGCGCTGCCCTATCTGGCAGGCGGGCTCGGCGGCCTGCTGCTGGTCCGGGCCGCCCCGGCGCTGGGCCTGGACACCGCGCCGATGCTCGGCCTTGTGTGCGGTGCCGTGTCGGGCGGCATGCTGGTGGTGCTCGCCGCCGTGTCCGGCGGCCCGCTCGGCGACGGGCGGCTGGCGGCGGTCGGCCCGTCACCGTGGCAGGTGGGGGTCGTGTCGGCGCTCGAGCTCGGGATCTCCATGGCGGTGGCCGCCGGCGTGCTCAACTACCTGGCGCTACGCCGGACGGGCGCGCTGCCGAGCCAGCCCGGGCCGACGAGACCCGATCCGACCGAGCCCGATCCGACCGCGCCTGATGATGGCGCACATGTCATCTACCTGGACTCCAGGGCCGGAGACGTGGCGTCGGCCCCCGGCAAGGCGCCAGGCCCGGCCACCCTGCCCTGAGGCCGCACAGTACGCTGTGGCTGCAATCCGGTGAAGGAGCGGACCGTCAGTCAGTCCCGATTGCTCGTGCTGGTTTCCGGCACGGGCACCATCCTCCAGGCGCTGATGGACGCGTGTGCTGATCCCGGCTTCGGCGCCCGGATTGTCGCGGTGGGTGCGGACCGGGACGGCACCGGAGGTGTTGCCAGAGCTGAGGCAGCGGGCATACCGACCTTCGTGCGGCGGCTGAAGGACGCGCCCGACCGGTTCGCCTGGGACCAGGCGCTGACGTCGGCGTGCGCCGAGTTCGAGCCTGACCTCGTGATCCTGGCCGGGTTCCTTAAGCTCGTCGGCGCGGATTTCCTGCGGCGCTTCGACGGCCGGCTGATCAACACGCATCCCGCCCTGCTCCCTTCGTTCCCTGGCCTGCACAGCGTGCGGGACGCCTTGGAGCACGGGGTGAAGGTAACCGGGTGCAGCGTCATCCTCGTGGACGCTGGCGTCGACAGCGGCCCCATCCTGGCTCAGGCGGCGGTGCCCGTGCTGGACGGTGACGACGAGGCAACGCTGCACGAGCGGATCAAGCTCGCCGAGCGCTCCCTGGTCGTGGACACTGTCGGCCGGATGGTGCGAGACGGATGGTCTGTGCAAGGACGCCGGGTGCGCGTCGGCGAGCCCGGCTAGCAGCGAGCAGAGTGAGGTGGGGATCGGGTGACCAGGGTGGTTATCCGGCGGGCGCTGGTCAGTGTCTATGACAAGACCGGGCTCATGGAACTGGCCACGGCCCTGCACGCGGCCGGGGTGCAGATCGTGTCCACGGGCAACTCCGCGGCGACGATCGCGGCGGCGGGCGTGCAAGTCACCGCGGTCGAGGATGTCACCGGCTTTCCCGAGTGCCTGGACGGCCGCGTCAAGACGCTGCACCCGAACGTCCACGCCGGCCTGCTCGCTGACACGTCCAAGGGAAGCCATCGCGAGCAGCTCGCTGACCTCGGTATCGAACCGTTCGATCTGCTGGTGTCGAACCTGTACCCGTTCGAGCAGACAGTGGCGAGCGGTGCCAGCGCGGAAGAGTGTGTCGAGCAGATCGACATCGGCGGTCCGGCCATGGTCCGCGCGGCGGCGAAGAACCACACATCGGTCGCGGTGGTAACGAACCCGGCGGCATACCCGGACGTGGCGGCCGCGCTCGCCGCCGGCGGATTCACCCTGGAGCAGCGGCGGCGCCTCGCGGCTCAGGCCTACGCGCACACCGCGGCGTACGACGCCGCGGTGGCATCCTGGTTCGCGGCGCGGTACGCGCCTGACGCGGTGGCGGCGGAGACGGGCTGGCCGGACGTGGTCGGCACCGTCTGGCAGCGAGGGGACGTCCTGCGGTACGGGGAAAACCCACACCAGCGCGCCGCGCTGTACCGGCCATCCGGCGGCCCCGCGCCAGACTCCGGCATCACCGCCGCGGAGGTGCTGCACGGCAAGGCGATGTCCTACAACAACTACGTCGACGCCGACGCGGCGCGCCGGGCCGCATTCAGCTTCGCCGAGCCATGCGTGGCGATCATGAAGCACGCGAACCCGTGCGGCATCGCGGTGGGCGGGGACCTGGCAGAAGCGCACCGTAAGGCGAATGCCTGCGACCCGGTGTCCGCTTTC
This sequence comes from Streptosporangiaceae bacterium, assembly GCA_030040815.1. Next base: position 8,633 of record JASHSZ010000480.1, on the reverse strand, counting down.
GGCGGGGTGATCGCGGCGAACGGGCTGGTCAGTGCCGCGATGGCTAGCCAGATCGCGGACATCTTCACCGAGGTGATCATCGCCCCGGACTTCGATCCCGCAGCGCTGGACATCCTGGCTAAGCAGAAGAACTTGCGTCTGCTGCGCTGCCCGCCGCCGCCGGCAGAGCCCGGTACCGGCGAAGTGAACTGGCGTCAGATCAGCGGCGGCCTGCTCATGCAGACACCTGACACGGGCAGCCAGCCGGGAGACTCGGCCGCCGACTGGCGGCTGGTGGCGGGCAGCGCGGTTGACGACGACACGGTGGGTGACCTGGAGTTCGCGTGGCGGGCCTGCCGCGCGGTGAAGTCGAATGCGATATTGCTGGCCTCCGCGCGGGCCAGCGTCGGTATCGGCATGGGCCAGGTCAACCGCGTCGACGCCAGCCGGCTAGCCGTGGCCAGGGCAGGTGACCGGGCGGCCGGGTCGGTGGCCGCGAGCGACGCGTACTTCCCGTTCCCGGACGCGCTCGAGGTGCTGATCGACGCCGGGGTGCGAGCGGTAGCCGAGCCGGGCGGCTCGATCCGCGACGAGCTTTCCATCGTCGCCGCCCAGGACGCTGGCGTCGCGCTGTACTTCACCGGGGTGCGGCACTTCTACCACTGACCGCCTGATTCGCCGCCTGAGCGGGCGAACCAGAAGCGACCGCCGTCGCTTGGTGTCCCCGACAAGGACGCGGTTCGGCCGGTCGGGAACAATGACCACGATGACTGCGACGATTCTCGATGGCAAGGCCACGGCTGCCGCGATCAAGGCTGATCTGGCCGAGCGCGTGGCGACACTCACCACCGCGGGCGTGACGCCGGGCCTGGGTACGGTGCTGGTCGGCGACGATCCGGGCAGCCGCGCCTACGTGGCCGGTAAGCACCGCGACTGCGCGGAGGTCGGGATCCGGAGCATCAGAAGAGACCTTCCGGCGGACGCCACGCAACAGCAGGTCGAGGACGTGGTCGCGGAGCTCAACGCCGACCCCGCCTGCACCGGGTACATCGTGCAGCTGCCGCTCCCGGCGGGCCTCGATGCCCAGCGGGTGCTCGGCATGATCGACCCGGTCAAGGATGCAGACGGGCTACAGCCTGCCAACCTCGGGAAGCTGGTACTCGGCGAGCCGGGGCCGCTGCCCTGCACGCCGAAGGGCATCGTGGCGTTGCTGCGCCGCTACGACGTGCCGATCGCGGGCGCCGAGGTCACCGTGATCGGACGGGGCATCACTGTCGGTCGGGCGCTGGGTCTCCTGCTTACCCGCCGCACCGAGAATGCCACCGTGACCCAGTGCCACACGGGGACCAGAGACCTGGCCGCGCACACTCGGGCAGCCGACATTGTCGTCGTCGCCGCGGGCCGCCCGGCGTTGCTCACCCCCGACATGGTCAAGAGTGGTGCAGCCGTCGTGGACGTGGGGATTACCAGGACCGACGCGGGCCTGGTCGGCGACGTGGACCCGGCGGTAGCGGAGGTGGCCGGCTTCCTGGCGCCGGTCCCCGGTGGGGTCGGCCCGATGACCAGGGCCATGCTCCTGGTCAACGTCGTCGAGGCCGCGGAGCGCCAGCTGACCGGCAACTGAGCCCGTCCGCCGACATTCCATCGATTCCGTCTCCCCATACCCGGAGATACCGTGCGGCCAACCGCGCGAAGTCGGTGGCAAGTCCGGGTGTGGCCGCGTACGTGACCCGATTGGCAGTGCTACTGACCAGTAACATAAGCTGGCAGCGATACGTGGGCGGTGGCGGCGGCCTGCCTCGCGCGACTGGCGGTGCTCTGGCAGGCGGTACAGTGCTCGGTGGCCGGCGAAGCCGGACGGGCGGTTGCTGGCGAAGCCGGACGGGCGGTGGCTGGCGAAGCCGGACGGGCGGTGGCTGGCGAAGCCGGACGGGCGGTGGCTGGCGAAGCCGGACGGGCGGTGGCTGGCGAAGCCGGATGCCTATGGTCGGCGAGCGCACGAGCCGGGGTCGGAGAGAAAGGTCGGGCGAGCTGATGAACATCGTGGTCCTGGTCAAGCAGGTGCCGGACACCTATTCGGAGCGGAAGCTGCGGGCCGATGACAGCACGCTGGACCGGGACGCGGCCGACGCGGTCATCAACGAGCTTGACGAGTACGCGACCGAGGAGGGCCTGCGGCTGGTCGAACAGCACGGCGGTGAGGTGACGATCATGTCGATGGGCCCGGAGAAGACGGCCGAGGCGATCCGCAAGGCGCTGTCGATGGGCGCAGACAAGGCGGTGCACATCAGTGACCCGGCGTTGCGCGGCTCGGATGCCCTGGTGACGTCGGAGGTGCTGGCGAGCGTGTTGCGCCGGACGGGCTTTGACGCAGTGATTCTGGGGTCGGAGTCCACGGACGCGCGAATGGGCACGCTGGCCGCGATGCTGGCCGAGCGGCTAGGCGTGCCGCAGATGTCATTCGCCAGCAAGGTCGAGATCGACGGCTCGAAGATCATGATCCACCGCCAGACCGACTACGGCTACGACACCGTGGAGGCGACCTTGCCCGCGATCGTCAGCGTGGTCGAGAAGATCAATGAGCCGCGCTACCCGTCGTTCAAGGGCATCATGGCGGCCAAGAAGAAGCCAGTCGAGACGCTCACGGCGGCCGACCTGGGAATCGGCGCCGAGGAGGCTGGCTTCGCGGCGAGCGCGACCGAGGTGGTCAGCTTCGCCGCCCGCCCGCCCCGCGCCGCCGGCGTCATCGTGACCGACGGCGGTGACGGCGGCGTCAATGCCGCCGAGTTCCTGGCGTCCCGCAAGTTCATCTGAGCACGCACCCCGCACTGGCCGGAAGGGTTCCTAGGGCATGGCTGAGATCCTGGTACTTGCCGAGCACGACGGCGAGACCGTCAAGAAGGTCACCACCGAGCTGCTCACGCTGGCGCGGGCGCACGGTGAGCCGTCGGTCGTGTGGACCGGCGACGGCGCCGAGCGGGGCCAGGCCCGGCTGGCTGAGTTCGGCGCCGTGAAGGTCTACGTCGCCGACAGCACTGATTACGCCGAGTACGTGGTGGCGCCGAAGGCCGAGTTGCTAGCCCACCTCGTTGCCACCGCGGCACCGGCCGCGGTGCTGGTGGCGGCGACGTCGGAGGGCCGGGAGGTAGCCGGCCGGCTGGCCGTCAAGACCGGCTCCGGCATCCTGACCGACGTCACCGGGCTGGCTGACGGCGTGGTGGGGGAGCAGTCCATCTTCGGCGGCGCCATCACCGTGCAGTCGCGAGTGCGAACCGGCACGCCGATCATCGCCGTCCGGCCCAACGCCGTCACGCCCGAGCCGGCGCCTGGCCCGGCGGACCTCGAGCCGGTCGAGTTCACCGTCAGCGACGCTGCGAAGGGCGCGCGGGTGACCGGGCAGGTCGTGGCCGAGCGCGGCGAGCGGCCCGAGCTCACCGAGGCCTCCATCGTCGTCTCCGGCGGCCGCGGGCTCGGCTCGGGTGAGCACTTCGCGCTCATCGAGCAGCTCGCCGACTCCCTCGGCGCGGCGGTTGGCGCGTCCCGCGCGGCCACCGACGCTGGCTGGTACCCGCACCAGTTCCAGGTCGGCCAGACCGGCAAGACGGTGTCGCCGCAGCTGTACATGGCGATCGGCATCTCCGGCGCGATCCAGCACCGGGCCGGCATGCAGACGTCGAAGACGATCATGGTGGTGAACAAGGACCCCGAGGCGCCGATCTTCGAGCTCGCCGACTTCGGCGTCGTCGGCGACCTCTTCAAGGTCGTTCCGCAGCTCATCGAGGAGATCGGCAAGCGGCAGGCCGGGTGATGACTCCAGCACGGCGGTCCGCGCGCGGCTGGTCGGTCGGCCCTGTGACCGGGACAGGAATCAGCCGCCAGGAGGCTTGACGCATGTCGCCTGGCGAGTTTCCGCACGTCAGGCGGTATGCAGGGCCACTTTGCAGGGGCTGGCCAGCAGCTAGGAGTTCAATGACGGCGGCGGGCAGAGCTGTACAACAACAAAGCATCGACCTCCAGGCGGCCAATGCCTTTGTGGAGTGTGCGTTCGTCCCGTCGTTCTGGAGTTCAGCCGCGCCGATGAAGGACACGGCGGGCCAAGCGCTGATGATTGCGCTGAGTACGCCGTACCTCACCCCCCGAACGCACGTTGCCCGCGATGGTCGCGGTGACGCCGAGGCCGAGCCAGCAGTGCTCAAGACCGGGTGCTCCACGCCTGCCCAGGGCTCGTGCAGCAGCAGGAGACTGGCCGCGACGATGAGTCTGTCCACCGACGGCGGAAGCAGCCTCGCCGCCGTGCCGGTCTCGCCGTGCGATCGGGCCAGGTCGCAGATGTGGAAGTACGACACGACTCCCACAAAGCTCGCGACAGCCGCCACGGCCACCGCCGTCGCCTACCTGATCACGCCCTCGGCGCCACTCACCGTCTCACCGCCACTGCGCGGACTGCCGCTATCCTGGCGGAAACAGAGCTATCTGCCCGGACACAGCAACGCCCTGACGTGCGGGAAAGCACTGGACGGACACCACTCATACGCCTGGACGCATCATGTCAGACCCAGCCGCTGCAGACGCGAGCGCCGCCGGAAGGCAGTCGGTGGCTTACCTCGACCACGCGGCGACGACGCCGCTGCTGCCCGCAGCAGTCGCCGCGATGACCGAGGAGCTAGCCCAGCTGGGCAACGCGTCGTCCCTGCACAACGCGGGTCGGCGCGCCCGGCGGGTCGTCGAGGAGTCCCGTGAGCTGATCGCCGAGACCTATAGCGCCAGGCCGAGCGAGGTGGTCTTCACCAGCGGCGGCACCGAGGCAGACAATCTGGCCGTCAAGGGGCTGTACTGGGCGAGGAGAGCCGCTGACCCGAGTAGGCGGCGAGTGCTCGCCACCTCCGTCGAGCATCACGCGGTGCTGGACAGCGTGCACTGGCTGGCCGAGCATCAGGGCGCCGAGGCTGTCTGGCTGCCAGTGGACTCCAGTTGCGTGCTCAGCCCGGACGCGCTTGCAGCGGCCATCGAGCAGGCCCCGGGCAGCGTGGCCATGATCAGCGTCATGTGGGCGAACAACGAGGTCGGCACCGTGCAGCCGATCGCCGACCTCGCGGCGCTCGCGGCCGAGTACCGGATTCCGTTCCATAGCGACGCCGTGCAGGCTGCAGGCACGCTGCCGGTGAGCTTCGCGGAGACCGGCGCGACCGCACTGACGATCACCGCACACAAGATCGGCGGCCCAGTGGGGGTCGGTGCCCTGTTGCTGGCCAGGGGCGAGCAGCCGGTGCCGGTGCTCCACGGCGGTGGTCAGGAGCGAGACGTCAGGTCCGGCACGCTCGATGTGCCGGCAATCCGGGCATTCGCCGTCGCGGTAGAGGTGGCGGCCCAGCGCCGGGGCGACGAGGCCAAGCGACTCGGAGCGTTGCGAGACGACCTGATCGCCCAGGTGCAAGCGGCGGTGCCGGACGCGGTTCTGAACGGCCTGCCGGCCGGGCCCGGCAGGCTGCCGGGAAACGCGCACTTCTCCTTCCCGGGCTGTGAAGGCGACGCCCTGCTGATGCTGCTGGATGCCCGCGGCATCGCGTGCTCGACCGGGTCGGCGTGCACGGCGGGGGTGGCCCAGCCCAGCCACGTGCTGCTAGCCATGGGCGCGGACGAGGCCCGGGCGCGCGGCTCGCTGCGCTTCTCGCTCGGATTTAGCTCCGAGCAGTCCGACGTCGACGCCCTCGGCGCGGTGATCGGCGAGGTGGTCGAGCGCGCCCGCCGAGCCGCCCGCTGAGGCACCTAAGCTGACAGCGATGACCAGACTGCGGGTACTCGCCGCCATGTCCGGCGGGGTCGACTCGGCCGTGGCTGCGGCGCGGGCCACGGCGGCCGGGCATGATGTCACTGGCGTGCATCTGGCCCTATCTCGCAATCCCAGCTCGTACCGGCGCGGCGCCCGGGGTTGCTGCACGCTCGAGGACGCCCGGGACGCCCGCCGCGCTGCGGACGTGATCGGCATCCCGTTCTATGTGTGGGACATGGCCGAGCAGTTCCAGGCCAGCGTCATGCAGGACTTCGTCGAGGAATACGCCCGCGGCCACACGCCCAACCCGTGCCTGCGCTGCAACGAAAAGATCAAGTTCGCCGCCGTGCTCGACCGGGCTGTGGCGCTCGGCTTCGACGTGGTGTGCACTGGTCACCATGCCCGGCTCGAGGCCGTCCCAGGCGGCACCGGGCTGCGGCGGCTAGTGCGCAGCGTCGACTCGGCGAAGGATCAGTCCTACGTGCTGGGCGTGCTGACTAGCGAGCAGCTGAGCCGCGCACTGTTTCCGCTCGGCGACATCACTAAGGACCAGGTGCGCCAGGAGGCAGCCGAGCTCGGCCTCGCCGTGGCGGACAAGCCAGACAGCCACGACGTCTGCTTCATCCCCGACGGAGACACCCAGGCGTTCCTGCAGCGGCAGCTCGGCAGCGCACCGGGCCAAATACTGGACTCCGACGGTGCCGTGGTGGGCCACCACGACGGCAGTTACGGATACACGATCGGTCAGCGCAGGGGCCTTGCCATCGGCCGGCCTGCTGCCGACGGCCGGCCTCGGTACGTGCTCAGCATCGAGCCGGTCTCCCGCACGGTGATCGTCGGCCCGCCCGAAGCTCTGGACGTGCGGGAGATCGAGGCGACCAGGCCGGTCTGGTCCGGCTGCGCACCGCCGTCGGAGCCGCTGCGCTGCCTGGTGCAGCTGCGCGCCCACGGCGAGGTGCACCCGGCGGTGTGCGAGTCGGCGGACGACAGGGTCAGGGTCAGCCTGAGCGAGCCTGTCCGCGGGATCGCGCCAGGCCAGGCGGCCGTCTTCTACGACGGCGATGCCGTTCTCGGCTCGGCCACGATCAGCAGCACCGCCCGATCCGCGGCCTGACCGGCCACTAGGCTCTGAGGGTGGCCGCGCAGCAGCTCCCCTGGCGAGCCGGGACAGCGACCGGCGTAGGGTCCATGCCGGGTACCGACCCGGCCGAGGCATGCCGGGTGGTGTTCGGCGAGCTGCCCGACTTGCCATACCTGCCGGAGCTGCCGGACCGCGGGCCCGGCGCTGACATCACCGGGCGGGCCGCCGCGCTGCTGGTCGACCTGCCTGTTCAGCTGACATCCAGCGGCTGGAAGCTGACTGACCGGCCGGGCCGCGACCTCACCAGAGCGGCCGGTTACTGGTCACAGGACCTGGACACGCTGGAGGAGGCAGCGGTCGGCTACACCGGACCGCTCAAGATCCAGGTGTGCGGACCCTGGACACTGGCGGCGACGCTGGAACTGAGCCACTCGGCCAATCCCGCGCTCTCCGACCCCGGTGCCGTGGCCGATCTGACCGCGTCGCTCGCGGAGGGCATCGGCGCGCACGCGGCTGATGTGCGCAAGCGAGTGCCCGGAGCGACGCTGGTGGTGCAGGTCGACGAGCCGGCGCTGCCCGCGGCACTGGCCGGCCGGGTGCCGACCGCTAGTGGCCTGACCACGGTGGCACCGGTCGACCGGATCGTCGCGACTCAGCGACTTGCGACGGTACTGGCGGCGCCCGGGGCGGCGACCGTCGTGCATTGCTGCGGCCGGGCGGCTGAGGTGCTCCCGGAGATTGCTGCCGCTGGCGCCACGGCCGTCAGCTTCGATCTCAGCCAGCTCCCGGTGCGGGAGACCGACCGGATCGCCGAGCTAGCCGAGGCCGGGCTTGGCCTTCTCGTGGGGGCGCTGCCGACGGCCACCGCTGCGCGGCTCGATACCGGGCCCCCGCTGCAGGCGCGGCAGACCGCGGCAGAGGTCGTGGCGATGTGGCGGCGGACTGGGCTGTCGCCGGGCCTGCTGCCCGCGCAGGTCGTGGTGACGCCCGCGTGCGGCCTGGCCGGCGTCTCGCCGACCGCGGCGACCGCGGCGCTGCGGCACTGCAGAGAGGCGGCGCGGGTCGCGGCGGAGATGACCGAGGAGAACACGCCATGACCCAGCAGGACCCAAGGGAACGCCACGCCGAGCTGGCCAGCGAGCTGCTTGAGGCCCAGTACCGGTACTACATCCTCGACTCTCCGCTGATCTCCGACATCGACTACGACACGAAGCTGCGCGAGCTGCAGAGCATCGAGGAGCAGATCCCCGAGCTGCGGACGCCTGACTCGCCGAGCCAGCGAGTCGGCGGCATGATCTCGACCGAGTTCGCCCCGGTGCAGCACCTGCGGCCGATGGAGAGCCTGGACAACGTGTTCTCCGGGGAGGGCCTGGATGGCTGGGTGAACCGGGCGGAGCGGCTGGGTGGCGGCGGTCCGTACCTCTGCGAGCTCAAGATCGACGGGCTCGCGGTAGCGCTCGTGTATCGCAAGGGTCGGCTGCAGCGGGCAGCCACCCGCGGCGACGGGCGCACCGGGGAGGACGTGACGCCCAACGTCAAGACCATCGCCGCGGTCCCTAACCGGCTGTCCGGGTCCGGCTGGCCAGATGTCATGGAGGTCCGCGGCGAGGTGTTCCTGCCGGTGGCGGCCTTCGAGGAGCTCAACGAGAAGCTGACGGCGGCGGGCAAGCCAGCGTTCGCCAACCCGCGCAACTCCGCGGCCGGCTCGCTTCGGCAGAAGGATCCACGCATCACCGCGTCCCGGGCGCTCGACATGATCGTGCACGGCATCGGCCTGGCCGACGGCCTCGACGACCCGCCGCA
>JASHSZ010000479.1 GCA_030040815.1 Streptosporangiaceae bacterium | reverse complement strand
TGCACGGCAAGGGACTGGTCGGCTACCAGGCACACGAGGTCTTCAACTCGGCCTGGATCGAGGACGCCATCAAGGTCAACTCGGTCCACCCCAGCCACTCCGATTTGCCGTTCCGGAAACTGCACCACTACGCGCTTCTGTTCCACGACGATATGCTCGAAGCGCTAGCCAGCGGCATCACTGCCCAGCTGGTAAGCGGAACGATTCGAGGAATCCTGCAGCACCTGACAGGCAGTCTCATCGACCAGCCCTCCCGTCGGGCAGGAACCTAGCAACAGCCAAACACGGCGGCATGTCCGCGCGTTGCCACCATCAAACGTGCGCGCATATTCATGCAGTCAAGCGGCCGTCACGGCGTTCAAGCCTGAGGCAGTTCCCCGGAGGGGCGAGCCTCGCATGCGATGCCCGACCCCATGAACCGCAACATGCTGCGGCGCGGCCGAGGCGACTACTGGTGGGTTATTTCCTTTGCGTGGTCGGCTGCCGGGCGCTTAGCGTCTTTCCCCGTCGGGTCCGTACGAAGCGTCGGCCTTGACCGCGGCGAGATCGGAGGGCGCAGCAGCATGACCTGTCACCTTTTCGCGCTCTGCTTTGATGCGAACGACCCGCCCCGTCTGGCCCGGTTCTGGGCAGGCCTCCTGGGCTGGGAAAACGCCGACGACCTCGAGGGCGGCATGGCGCTGCTTCCGACCGATGACACCGGGTTCGGGTTCCGTTTCCGACCGACTCGGGAGCAGAAGACGGGCCAGAATCCGACCCACTTCCATCTGACGAGCACGTCGCTCGAGGATCAGCAGCAGACCGTGGCCAGGTCGCTCGGTCTCGGCGCCCGGCACATCGACGTCGGTCAGCGCCCGGACGAGGGTCACGTTGTCCTAACTGACCCGGAGGGCAACGAGTTCTGCGTCATCGAGCCGGGCAACAACTACCTTGCCGGCTGCGGATTCTTCGCGGAGATCACGTGCGAAGGCTCGCCGGAGGTCGGGTACTTCTGGAGCGAGGCACTCGGGTGGCCGCTAGTCTGGGATCGGGACCAGGAGACCGCGATACGCTCGCCGCACGGCGGCCCGAAGATCAGCTGGGACGGTAAGCGGATCAAGCCGAAGACGGGAAAGAACCGGCATCATCTCGACCTCGCTCCCCCCATCAACGGTGATCAACACGCGGAGGCCGACCGTCTCGTCTCCCTCGGGGCCGCGCGCGTCGACAGCGGCCAGGGTGAGGTCAGCTGGGTGGTCATGGCCGATCCCGGTGGCCAGGAGTTCTGCATACTGGCCCCGCGATAAGAGATCCTGGGCGCCGCACACCAGGAGCGGCATAGCGCGCATTTATTCGCAGTCAGCGAGGATGGCAGCGTGGAGCGGTCGAGAAATCGCGTGAGAGCAGCGGTGTTGGCCGCCGCTAAGGCCGAGTGCCAAGCCAGAGGGTGGCCTTGGCGCGAGCCAATTACGGTGAGCGGCGTCCCGTTCCGTTTCAGGGTGTGGACGAACGCCAACATGCACGACGACAACCCCTGGTTTGTTGTTCTCGCGTGACGGACCCCTCGTGCGCGCGGGCTGGGCGGCTCGGCGGTCACGACCGTAGCGCGCATGTGCGGCCGGGGCGGCATGAAAGTGAGGGCGGCCAGGCTTTTTAGGATTCCGTCTCGGCCTGGCTGAACGGCTCATCGGCCCAGCGCCACCAGGCGTACTCGCCATCGATGTGCAGGAGAAACTCGGGTACTCGATCCGCGGCGCGAGACACCGGATCATCGGCCGGATACATGAGGCTGACCGCCCTGCGAATGTTGTCGTAGGCGGACTGCCACGCTGCCTGGTCGTCGTGGATGTGCTCGAGGGCCCGCAGTTCGTCCTCGAACAGCGGCCGGACCTGCTCGAACCCTGGCAGCGCGCGCACCTGCGCATTGAGCCACGGGAAATCCGAGCCGGTCACGACGAGGTCAGCGATCGGTTCGTCACCGCGCATCAGGCGCCACACCCGCGCGCCATCATCCATGAGGACAAGTCTTAACCAGATTCGGCCAGACTCACATGCGCTGACCACGCGCCCGTCCGCAGCAAGAGCGGATGGCCGCCAGCGTCCGCCGCATCCTGCTAGGTCTTTATCTCGGCAGAGGTCAGTTCGCCCGCGGACGCGCGCAGAGGCATTCTGCGACGCTGGGCGCGTACCCTGACGCCGTGGCATATGTCTAGGTACTTAGGCACGGTGACGGCCAAGAGTTCAAGATCGGCCGGACGGTTACGGCGAGAAGCGGCTTGAGCAGCTGCAAACGGGCAGCCCAAAGTCTTTGACGGTTTTCGACGTGATCGAAACCGAGCATTCAAGGGAGGGCGAAGCCTTCCTGCACGCGCGTCTAGCTCACAGGTGCCTGATCGGAGAGAACTTCGCCCTGACGCCCGCCGAAGTCCAAGACGCCATAGCCCAGGCGCGAAGCTTCCTGGAGGAGCTTCCCCACCGGCTCTAGCTGCAGCATCGGCTGGAAGAACTCGGCTCGATCGAGAGCGGCGACGAGATGCTGCCGACAACGCCGGAAGTCGTGGAGCAGCGCCGACGGCTCCTGCGGATTCGCGGAGAGAAAGCACAGCGGATGGCCGACCTCGCGGACCTGGCGCTTGAGGAAGAGCGCTTGGAGGCCAGCATCAAGCTGGCCATTGGCAGCGCGAGGGGCATCGATGGAATCGCGACCTGGCAGACTCGCGACGCACGGCGTCGGTTCGATCCCGAGCGGCTCAAAGATGCTGATCCGGAATTGTAGGAGGCATACATCTCGTACGTCCCTAAGTTCGAGACGGCAAGGTTCAAGGCCGTTTGAGAATCAGGTCCGCGAGCCCGGACGCGCAGCCGGGTTCGAGTACCCCCTTCCGTAGAGTCGGGTTCTGATCACCAGATGATCTCCGGCAGGCGTCAAGCGGGCTGCGGCCCGCACTGGGGAGGCGCGCATGGCACGTGCGCAATGGCACCGGTTCTATACCTCGAAGATCGCGGCACCCCGGGAGCTGCTATTCGGGCTCTTGTCAGACATGCCGCGCTACGACCGCTGGCTGCCCCCGTCGGAACAGTTTGGCGGCACCACCGACGTGCAGCCTTACCCGGTTCGGCTCGGGAGCCGCTATCACGACGGTCGGCCCGGAGAGCCGGGCAAGGACTGGTGGGGCACCGTCACCGGGTTCCAGCGCCCTGGGTCGGTCGACTTTCACCACACCATCGCGATCCGGCAGCTGCACGCCACCATCGACGTGCACATCCACTACTCGCTCGAACCGGAAGACACCAGCACCGTCGTGACCCGGTGGCTGGTCCTCGACATCAGCATCCCGGCCGCGTTCCGCCCGCTCCGGCCGGTTATCACTGCCAGATTCGACAAGGAGAACCTGCGGACTATGACTGCGGTCAGGCAATATGCCGAAGCGCGCGGCAGTGATGGTGTTCGCGGCCAGGCCAGCGGACCACCACCTCCGACCGCATCCCCACCTTCATCGCAGCCGGGCGCATAACCCGGGCCGGGATACTGGTCTCAGCCGCCGGGCATTCTGTAGACGGCTGGCGGGGAGGAGGCGGTACGCGATGGCGGACGACAGCATGCGCACCGTATTGGTGGCCATCGGCGCCGATCTTGGGGTCGCGCTCGCCAAAGTCGGCACAGCGGCCTTCACCGGTTCGTCCGCCGTAGCTGCCGGAGCTGCCGAGGCACTTGCCGATACCGCCAACGACGTGTTCCTGCTCATTGCTCAGCGTCGCAGCAGCCGCGCGCCCGACGACCAGCATCCCCTGGGATACGGGCGGGAAGCCTACTTCTGGGCGCTGATCGCGGCCCTCGGCGTGTTCGTCGCCGCTGCGGCGTTCTCCCTGCGAGAAGGCATCGACGAGCTGATCCATCCCAGCGTCACCTCATCATTCGCCGTGGCCTACTTCGTGCTTGCCATCTCGGCCGTGTTTGACCTGGTGTCGATCCGCCAGTCAGCCGGCCAGATGAGCCTGCGGGCACGCCGGTACCACCGGGACCTCCTGGCGGAATCCAGGGTCACATCCGACCCCACGCTGCGGACTGTGTTCACCGCGGACGCGGTGTCGGTCGGCGGAGACGTGCTCGCCCTCGCCGCCCTGGCGCTGAACCAGATAACCGGGTCATCCATCCCCCAGGGAGTGGCCGCAGTGCTCATCGCGCTGGTGCTGATCCGGCTCAGTCTCCGGCTCATCCAGCGCAGCCACGACTTCCTGGTCGGCACCTGGGCGGGTGCCGCCGGAGGGCCGCAGGGCCGCGACGTCGCGGGCGTCACCCAGCCATTCCGGCCAGCTGAAGAGGAGAAAGTGCGAGCCTTTCTCCTCGGGTACTCCGGGGTAACTGCGATCCGCCAGCTCCTGGTCACCTTCGTCGGCCCGGGCCGGGTATGGATCGTCGCCCGGGTTGACATCGACAATCGCCTGCGCGGTGACCAGGTCAAGTCACTGGTACGCGGCATCGAGTCAGGGCTGAAGCAGCAGGAGCAAGAGGTCTACCGGGTCGATGTCGTGCCCATTGGCGGGCCGCAGGCCTTGCCGTAATCCACTGCCCGCAAAGGTCGGGCGGATTACGTGACGAAAACCGCTCAAATAACATGTGAGATAGCCGCGGTCACGCTGCGCCAAGCCCTCTCAGCGATCACCGCAAGCCATCACAGTCAACGTTAGGCGATGTGCAGCAACCTACCCGGCGGCCAGCCGGGATGGGGAACGGGTCTCGGCGTCTCACCGGCACGCATACCGGGCCACTGCCTGGACTGTCGGCAACGCAGCGGCGATTCGAATACGGGGTCAGCCTTTTTCACCGCAGATGAGCGGTGGCTTATCAGTGCCGGGTTCTGGGCGATCTCGACGCGCTCCGTCGCCAGCTCAGCTGACAACCTCAACCCTCGGTGTCACGTGGCGTTCGAGGGGTAACCCAAAGACATCCGCGGCAGATCCGGATGTTCCTGTGAAGCGCGCCGATGCATAAACATACGGTCAGTGCGTTCTGGGTCAGACTGAGTAACCGTGACTGCCGCAGCGCGATGGGCTTTGAATAACCGCGCGCCGATCCGCCGTTCTGCATTGCGGCGTGATTGAGTCCTGCCGGACCTAATGACCGTAGAGATCCCGACGATTTGCAGGCCGTCCGACGTGCGCTGGCGTGTTTTTTCGACGATTTGGTGCTCTGGGGGCTGGACCTGGCTCGGAGCGTCGTCTTGTACCGGCTTTGCGGCTACCGCGTTACGATTTCGCCATGGCGAGCTTCACCACCCCCGACGGGGTGCGCCTGCATTACCAGGTCGAGGGCGAGGGCCCGGCGCTGGTTCTGCACCTGGGTGCCGGGTGCGACGCTGGGTTGTGGCGGGCCGCTGGTTACGCGGGGCCGCTGGCCCAGGACTTCAGCTGCGTGTTATTCGATCA
>JASHSZ010000053.1 GCA_030040815.1 Streptosporangiaceae bacterium | reverse complement strand
GGTCGGCGGCGGCCGACCATGAACACGCCGCCGAGCACCGAGCCGCCGGCAAATGCCGCGGTCACGATCCCCCAGGCCTGCGCACCGCCGAGGTATGCCTTGGCCAGGACGGGCCCGAGCAGCAGGTACGGCGCCCAGGTGAACAGGTTGAAGAGAGCGAACTGCACGGTGACGATCCAGAGCCAGCTCTCCGACTTAAAGGTGCTCCAGCTCTCGGTCAGGTCCCGCCACGGTGACTGCACGGGCACGCCGGCTGGCGGAATACGCAGGCTCGCGAGCGCGAGCACGCTGACAGCGTAACTAGCGGCGTCGAACGCGATGACCAGCGCTGGACTGCTGAGGGCCACGAGGGTGCCGGCGATTGCGGGACCGAGCACGGCCGCGGCGTTCTGCGCGACCCCGATCAGCGCGTTCGCATCGGCCAGCAGGGCACGCGGCGCGATGTCCGCGCGCAGGCCGCCGAGCGCCGGGTTGAAGAAGCCCTCGCCCACCGATAGCAGCCCGGCCAGCAGCACGAACTCCCACAGCGACGGCCTGCCGAGGAACAGCGACGCGGCCAGCACGCTCTGCACGGCAAACCGGCCGGCGTCGGTGATCAGCATGACCGGCCGCCGCCCGAGCCGGTCGGCGAGGACGCCGCCGCCGATCATGAACAGGACCTGCGGAACGACGTTCGCAGCGAAGACATAGCCAAGCTCGGTCACGCTGCCGCCGCTCTCCAGCACCGCGAACGTCAGCGCGATCCTGGACATGCCGGTCCCGAGCATGGAGGTGCTGTAGCCCAGATAGAAGTTCCGGAAGTCACGCCGCCGCAGCAGCGCTGTCCGGTTGCCCCGCCGGCCCGGCCTGGCGCCGTGCTTGCCATTACCGGCCGCATTTACTGCGGAAATGGCAATACCTGAGCCGGCAAATTTACTGCGTCTAATAGTGGTCAGATACTGCCGAAATCCCATTCCCTCAGATTTGCATGCAGTCGGCGACAATTGCAAGTCGAGTATTGCGATTGCGATTTACTGCGACGCCATATAACCGGCAGCCATTCGAGCCGTGGACGACGGATAATGCCGCTGAGTTTCCGCAAGTTGATCTTTGTTCTAGAAGTGGGACGGGTGTAGCCATCTGGCAGGCGAGGGGCGCGGGCCGTCAGGCCCGCTGCTGGTCAGGAGCGCATCCACAGGCCGGACCCGTCGCCGGCCGGGCCGAATCCGGCGGCGTGTGCCATGGCTGCCGCGTTGGCGAATTCCCGGCCGATGGTGAGCGGGTCGTGTGCGTCGCTGCCGAAGCTGACCGCCCGGCCGCCTTCTGCCTGCCACCAGGCGAGCAGGTGGGCATCGAGCGGGAGCCAGCCGCTCGTGTTGATTTCGAGTGCGCGGCCGGTGCCGGCGAGTGCGCGCAACGCCGCGCGGTATTCGCTCTCGAAGTCGGTGCTGCGATAGTCGCCCTGGCGGCCTGGCCAGTACCTGGCCGCGTAGTTGATATGGGCGAGCACGTCGAAGCGTTCGGATGTCTCGATCATCGTGGTGACTTCGGCCAGGTACTCCCGGACCACATGGGCGTCGGGCAGGTCGGCGTAGCGGTCCGCGGCGTCGGCGAAGCCGGCCGCGCGGCGCAGGGAATGCACCGATCCGACGATCAGGTCGAAGCCGCTGTCGGCCAGCGCCGCGGCCATGTCCGGGTGGAGGTGGGGGTCGCCGAGCTCTACCCCGGCGCTGATCGGCAGGCCGGGGAACTCGGCTCGGCATTGATCCACGTCGCTGAGGTATCCGGCGACGTCCAGCGGCGGCGGCCGGTAGAGGCCACCCGTTACCGTACCGCCGATGGCCTGGATGTAGGCGGCGGCATCGTCGGAGACCACCAGCGTGGTGAGGTCGGCGTGGTCGGTGAAGGTGACCGCGGCCAGGCCGAGCTCGATCGCCCGCGCGCACGCTTGCCGCATCGACCCGGTCGGAGCGTCAGGCGACCACTGCGTGTGGACATGCTGGTCAGCGGGAAGCACCGGGGCATTGTCTCGCATGCGGAACCAGTGAGGGTCGCTGTCGGCATATGTAGCCTACATGTGTAGACTAGGCTGCGTGAAGCTAACCGGACCACTGGAGCGGGTGCTGCGGGTGCTCCTCGACGCCCCGGCCGCGCAGCATTACGGCTATGACCTGATGAAGGCCACGAGGCTGCCGAGCGGCACCCTGTACCCCATGCTCGCCCGTCTTCAGCAGGAGGGCCTCGTGGACTCTGAGTGGGAGGATCAGCGCCCGGACGCTGCCGGTCGGCCACCGCGCAAGTACTACCGGCTGACCGCAGAAGGCGCCCGCGTGGCGCGCCTCGAGCTCGCCCAGGCCGCGCCTCTTTCCGCCAGCACACGACGCGTCGCAGCACGGCCGGCACACGGGACGCCAGGGAGCGCGCTGTGAGCGCGGCCCCGCGCGGTCAGCGGACCGCCGAGTGGCTCATCCGCGCTGCCTGTCGTCGGCTGCCAGCGGACGTACGCGCCGAGCGATGCCGCAAATGGACCGCCGAGCTGCCCGCCATCCTGGGCCATGCTGGTGCTCGTCGCCTGGACGGCAGCTGCGCTGCTGGCCGCCGGCCTGGTGCTGTCTTGCCGTGACGCCGGGTGAGTTGGCCGCGCAGGGCTCTCGTCACAAAGTCGCACCGGCCAGCTACGGCGGGGTCGTGTTGCCCTTTCAGCCGGCAGGAAGTCGCTATCGCCGCCGGGATTGGGGCGCCGAAGATGAGTTGACTCAGGCGGAGGAGGCGGCCTCCTGACGACGCGGAGGGAATTGGCCAGATGACGGCAGACCTGCCGGAGGTGCGCCGGATTGGCGGCTATATCGGCGCCGAGATTAGTGGGATCGACCTGACCCGCGACTACCCGGACGAGACGTTCGCTGCCATCCGCCGGGCGTGGGCGGAGCACGGCGTCATCTTCTTCCGGGACCAGTTCCTAACCGACGAGCAGCGGGAGCGGTTCGCGCTGCGCTTCGGCCCGATCCGGACCAAGCAGCAGCTGCGCAAGGAGCCCGATCAGACGCGCAACGTGGGGGAGAGCTGGCACGTCGACATGACGTGCTTCCCCGAGCCGCCGATGGGCACCATGCTGTTCGCTGAAGAATGTCCGGCTCGTGGCGGCGACACGATGTGGGCCGGCATGGTGCCGGCCTACGAGGCGCTCTCCGACGGGCTCAAGCACACGCTGCTGGGCATGCGCGCCGTGCACGCCAACGTGCGCAAGCTCGGGCTCAGCTACGAGCAGACCTCCCCGCCGGAGCCGTCCATCGCCGAGTACGACGCGGCCGAAGGCCCGCTGCATCCCGTGGTTGCTCGCCATCCAGAGACCGGCAGGCTGGTGCTGTACGTCAATCCCGAGTACACGACCCGGTTCGAGGGCTGGACCCGGCGGGAGAGCCTCGGGCTGCTGCGCTACCTGTTCGAGCACGGCGGCCAGGCCGAGTTCGTCACGAGGTTTACCTGGCAGCCGGGCTCGATCGCGTTCTGGGACAACCGCCAGGTGTGGCACATGGCCGTCAACGATTACCACGGGATGCGGCGGGTCATGAACCGGATCCTGCTGGCCGGGTCTCCGCCAGTTCCCGCCGAGCTGCCGCGGTCCCAAGCTGCCCTGGCTGGCTAGCCTGCCACGGCTCAGACGCTGGCGACTGCGTACCGGGTGAGCCCGGCCGGCGCCGCCAGCATTGGCGGAATCTCGGTGACCTTGCCGGGGCCCGCGCGGAATTCGCGATAGGCGGCGTCGTGCGCCAGCGACTCCCAGAGCTCGACGAGCAGCCAGCGGGTCGAGTCGTCGTCATCGACCAGCACATCGACACGGATGCAGCCGTCGAACGCGCGAGTCGTGGCCAGAACGCTGGCGACGACGGACGGCACCTGGCCGACCACTTCCGGCTTGAAACGCCACTCGACTATCACGCCGACTGCCATGAGCCCTTCCTTCGGTCCCGAGGTTGTGCACCCGCCTTTGTATAACACCTGCTTCGCGCGTGACCGGGCAGTACCGGCGAGTGCGGGCGGTGCCTAGTGAGCGAACGTACATTCGAGTATCCTGATGAATTGTCGGTGTACATCGCTAAGCTGAGCGAGCGGAGAGATTCTCCAGCGTGCAGCAAGCGAGCCGACGCCGGGCCGGTCAGCTGGTGGGGGAGTTGGATGGGCTGGGACAATCCGCCGGTTCCGTGGCGGGAGTTCGAGCGCCGCCTGTCCTGGGGTACGGGCAGCGAGCCGGATGAGGTGCCGCACCCGGCGACCCGGCTGTCGGCCGTGCCCCTCCGGCCGGACCGGCCCGGCCTGCCGCACAGCTCGGTTCCATCGGACGGGCCGGAACAGCCCTGGGCCGAGCTGCACTGTCATTCCTCCTACAGCTTCCTGGACGGGGCGTCGAGTCCGTCCGACCTGGTCCGCGAGGCAGCGGCTCGCGGCCTGTCCGCGCTGGCCATCACCGATCACGACGGCATGTACGGGGTACCGCAGTTTGCCCAGGCGGCAGCGCGGCTGCGGGAGGCCGGCGGCAGTCTCGGCACCGTCTTCGGCGCCGAGCTCAGCCTGGACCGTGTTCCTGGCGGCCGGAC
>JASHSZ010000478.1 GCA_030040815.1 Streptosporangiaceae bacterium | reverse complement strand
AGATAAGGGAACGGCGGCCGTCTGGCTGGCGGTCGTCGACGCGGCGCCGTCGCAATGCCCGGGCGCTCAGGATCGGACGGTACCGTTAGGCCTGATACGGTGGCGATCAAAACGGGCGGACTCCGACGGATGCAGCGTTCGACACAGCGATCCATGCCGTGGGAGACGCAGCCTGGTGGGGCGTCGCAGCGCGGAGGCCCCCGGCGCCTGCGCGGTGCGGTTCGCAAGATCCTTCTCGGGCTGGTGGCCGTCGTGCTGGCCTGCGCGCTCGGCCTTGGCATCCTGCTGCTGGTTACGCCGTCGGTGGCAAACGCGCGGCAGCTTGCGCAGGGTATTGATCGAGCCCACGGCGCTCCCTATCCGGGCATCGCGGTCCCGGCCCGCTTCGCTGCGGCTCTGGAGGCGACCGAGGATCACCGGTTCGCGTCCGAGCCAGGGGTTGACCCGGTGGCGGTGGGCCGGGTCCTCTTCGGTGCGCTGACCGGCAAGGGCGATGAGGGCGGCGCCACCCTCTACCAGCAGCTCGCGAAGATGCTCTACACGCCGGGCCAGTCGGGCCTGACGGCCGAGGCTGAGCAGGTGACGCTCGCGGTGAAGCTGAAGTACAGCTATAGCGGCGCGGAGATACTGCGGCTCTATGCCGACGTCGCCTATTTCGGGCACGGCTTTTACGGTCTGCTGGACGCCAGCTGCGGCTACTTCGGAGTGCAGCCCGCCCAGCTCTCCTGGCCACAGGCAGCCCTGCTGGCTGGGCTGGTCCAGGGACCGACCACGGACGATCCGATCGATCACCCAGCGGTCGGCCTGGCCCGAGAGCAGCACGTCATCGGCCGACTCGTGGCGGTCGGCAAGCTGAGCAAGGCCAGCGCGGCTGCATTCCTGACGGTGCCGCTGTCACGACTGCTCGCCCACGCGGGTGGCTGCCGCGGCTAGCGTGGGGCCAGTGGCGAGGCTGGGACCGCCGGACCGAGTGACCAGCAGGGGGAGCCCAGGACGGGCCAGCCGCGTGGCCAGCGGCGAGAGCTAGGCTCGGCTGAGCGGCGGGAGCCCAGGACGGGCCAGCCGCGTGGCGAGCGGCGAGAGCTCGGCTCGGCTAAGAGGACCGGCGGTGCGAGACCGGAGCGCGGCCGTCCGCCGACGAATGCTGGTCGTCGGGGGAGTGCCGGAGAGTCGGCCGGCCGGGCTTGGCGTGACTGTGCGGGCCGCCGGTGGCGAAGCCGCCGGTGGCGGAGGCGCCGTTGGGCGCGGAGGCGCCGTTGGGCAAGGAGGCGCCGTTGGGCAAGGAGGCGCCGTTGGGCAAGGAGGCGCCGTTGGGCGCGGAGGCGCCGCTGACCGAGCCATTGTGTGCCGCGGGCGCGCCGACCATGTCGGGAGTGAGCTCCTCGACCGGCGCATGCGCGGCCGGGCTCGCTAGCCAGATCCACCGTCGGTAGGACCAGAACCGGAACAGTGTGCCGAGGCCGGTGCCGACGACCAGCGCGACGTTGTACCACGCCACGCTGTGGCCGAGCCCAGCCAGGCCGATGAGGCCGATGCAGCCGTAGTAGATGAGCAGGCCGACGCCGTTCAGGACGAAGAACATGACCGAATCGCGGGTATGTCCCTTGCCCTGCCGGTGGCGGAACGTCCAGTACCGGTTGCCGAGGTAGGTGATCACCGTCGCCAGGATGGTGGCGACGGTGATGGCCGTGTACTTGCCGATCGGGTGCAGCGCGTTCGCGACGCCAAACGTGATGATCGCCCCGATGGCGCCGATGACCAGGAACCTAGCGCCCTCGTGGATCAGCTGGCGGAACCGCGCGTAGAGCTCGCCGATGCTGCTCACCTGTGAGATCTGCCTCCTGCCCCGATTCCGCCCGATCTTGCCCATGAGGGTACCGTCTCGCCTGTACTGGCGTGCCCGAGGATGAAGGCAACTTACCCTCACCCGGCTAGTTATTAGCTCGGAACTGACGGAACCGTTAGGTAAGGTCGCGGACGTGCCTGACCCCGATGTCCTCGTCCGCGCGACCGGCCTGACCAAGCGCTTCGGAAACTTCACCGCCGTAGACGGCATCAGCTTCGAGCTCAGGCGCGGCGAAGCGTTCGGTTTCCTCGGTCCCAACGGGGCCGGCAAGTCATCCACGATGCGCATGATCGGCTGCGTTTCCCCGCCGAGCGGGGGAGACCTAAGCATCCTGGGCATGGACCCGGTTTCCCACGGCCCGGCTATCCGGGCTCGGCTTGGGGTCGTGCCCCAAGAGGACAGGCTCGACGAAGAGCTGACCGTCCGGGAAAACCTGCTGATCTACGGGCGCTATTTCGGCCTGTCCAGGGCCGTCATCGCGGACCGCACCGACCGGCTGCTGGACTTCGTCCAGCTCTCCGAGCGGGGTGACGACCAGGTCGAGCCGCTGTCGGGCGGCATGAAGCGGCGGCTGACCATAGCGAGGTCGCTGATCAACGAGCCGGACATTCTGCTGCTGGACGAGCCCACGACCGGCCTCGACCCGCAGGCCAGGCACGTGGTGTGGGACCGGCTGTTCCGGCTCAAGCAGCAGGGCGTCACGCTGATCCTCACCACGCACTACATGGACGAGGCCGAGCAGCTGTGCGATCGGCTCGTGGTCATGGACCGAGGCAAGGTCGCGGCGGAAGGCTCCCCGCGTGAGCTGATCGACACCTACTCCACCCGCGAGGTGCTGGAACTGAGGTTCCTGCCAGCCGAGCACGAGCACGCGGCGGAGGTCGTGGCCGGCACCAAGGCCGACCGGATGGAGGTCCTGGCCGACCGCATCCTGCTGTACGTGGCGGACGCGGACGCCGCGCTGACGCAGGTCCAGTCCCTGGGCCTGGAGCCGCTGGCCTCGCTGGTGCGCCGCAGCTCGCTCGAGGACGTGTTCCTGCGGCTGACCGGCCGGAGACTGGAGGACGGATGACCGCCGCTGCGGTGACGGGTACCCGTCCCACGGTGGCCGGTCCGTGGGGGATGGCACTCCGAGCGTTCCGCTGGTGGCTTGTTAACTACCGGCGGACCTGGCGCGGGTCGATCTACTCGAGCCTGCT
>JASHSZ010000477.1 GCA_030040815.1 Streptosporangiaceae bacterium | reverse complement strand
GCGCCCATGACGGCGCGGAACCGCCGCGCTCCTGCCGACCGGTCGGCGAGCAGCGTGCCCCCGACCATGACCAGGTAGAGCACGAACGGGCACAGCACGAGGTCGTAGCCGATGGTGGACGGCAGCACGACGCGTACCTGACTGAGGGCGACCGTGCCGGGAGCCACCAGCAGGCTCACCGCGGCCGACAGCACCTCAGCCAGAGCGACCACGACTGCCAGCAGCGCGGTCGCGAGCAACCCGGCCGACTGCCGCCCCGAGTGACTGGCAACCGGGCTCAGCCGCCCAGCCGCCCAGCCCGCCAGGCAGAAGACCAGCGCGTACTGCCCTACCACCGCGCTGCCCGGCGGAGCCAGGTCCAGGCACAGGCCGGTCACGAACCCGGTGACCGTGCCCGTGACGGGACCCTCGGCCATCGCGAGCGCGGCCACCAGGACGAGAACCAGGTCGGGCACACCGCCGCCCGGCAGGCTCAGCCCGTTGAGCACGCTGAGCTGTACCACCAGCGCTATCGCCAGCGACGCAACCACCACCCAGGCGACGCGCATCATGGGGTCGCTGCCGGGGTCGGGGACGCGCCCGGACGCGCAGTCACCGTGACGGTGACCGTCGGACCGGGGTGCGGCAGCGGCGGGACCGCAGCGAAGCGCGGATTCTGGGCGGGCGGCACGAGCACCACGCCCACGACGGACAGCGCGGTGTAGTCGACGTACGGACGGACCTCCGCGGCCTCGGTCAGTGCGCCGTTGATACTGACCAGCTTGGTGATCACGCCAACCGGCACGCCGGCTATGTACGGCTGGTTCGCGGCGGACGGCCCGGTGACCAGCTGGTCCCCCGGTGCCAGCACGGCTGCCGAACTGAGCATCTGCAGGCGCATGAGCCCGGTGCCGCTGGCGGTCTTGCCGGGCCCAGTCACCCACCCCAGCTGGCCGCTCGGCGCGACCGCGACGCCGATGACTGCCGAACCGGAGTCGGCCAGCCGCACGGTCGACGTGTCGCCCGACACCGCCGTGATGTTGCCAACCAGCCCCTGCCCGTTGAGCACGGTCTGGCCGACCTGGACGCCGTCGCCGCTGCCCACGTCCAGCGTGACGGTCTGCTCGAAGCCCTGGCCGACCGCGATCACGCTGGCGGCCACGACCTTGACCTGATCGGCGCCGGCCACCTGGAGCATCTGGTGCAGCGCGGCGTAGTCGGACTTGCTCACCTGCGCCTGGCTGAGCTCCGCGCGCAGCCGGGCCACCTGCCGCTGCAGGCTGTTCACCTGGCTGGAGTCCGAGCCCGACCGGGTGAAGAAGCCGCCGACGGAACTGGCCACGTGCTCGGCGCCACCGAACACCGTGTCGCTGGCGCCGCGCACGTGCCGCAGCAGGACGTTGGAGCTATCGGAGTAGCTCACCACGATCAGGACGAGCGCGACTGTCACCAGCACACCAAGCACGGCGCGGGTCCGCCGCCTGTCGCGCACTCCGATCACCTCGCGGTACTAGGCCCGGCATCCTCTCGCTACGGCTCGGGGCCTGCCGCGGCCTGCCGCGGCACGGCCCCGACTGCTGGCTACCGCCTGGCCTCGGGCACGAGCACCTGCTGCAGGGTGTCGAAGTCTTCGACACACTTGCCGGTGCCCAGCACCACACAATCCAGCGCGTTGTCGGTGAGGTGGATCGGCATGCCCGTTTCCTCACGCAGCCGCTCGTCCAGCCCGCGGAGCAGGGCGCCACCACCCGTCAGCGCGATGCCCCGGTCCATGACGTCGCCGGCCAGTTCAGGAGGGCACTTGTCAAGCGTGGTCTTGACCGCGTCGATGATCACGCTGAGCGGCTCCTCGATGGCTCGCCTGATCTCCTCCGCGGAAATGACGATGGTCTTCGGCAGGCCGCTGACCAGATCCCGGCCGCGGATCTCGGCGTTCGGCTCGTCCTGAGCCGGGTACGCGGACCCGAGCGAGATCTTGATCTCCTCGGCGGTGCGCTCGCCGAGCATCAGCGAGTACTCCTTCTTGCCGAACGTGATGATCGCCTGATCCAGTTCGTCGCCGCCGACGCGGATCGACTGTGACGTCACGATGCCGCCCAGCGAGATGACGGCTACCTCCGTGGTGCCGCCGCCGATGTCGACGACCATGTTGCCCGTCGGCTCGTTCACTGGCAGCCCCGCGCCGATCGCGGCCGCCATGGGCTCTTCGATGATGTACACCCGGCGCGCGCCAGCCTGGTGGCCTGCCTCCTTCACCGCGCTCTGCTCGACGCCGGTGATGCCGCTCGGCACGGCGACGACCAGCCGCGGCTTCGCCAGGTAGCTCCGTTTGTGGACCTTCTGAATGAAGTACCGCAGCATCCGCTCGGTGACGTCGAAGTCGGCGATGACGCCGTCTTTGAGCGGCCGCACCGCGACGATGTTGCCCGGCGTCCGGCCAATCATCCGCTTGGCCTCCACGCCGACGGCGACGATCTGACCGGTATTGGTATTCAGCGCGACGACAGAGGGTTCATTCAGCACGATTCCGCGGCCCCGGACGTAGACGAGGGTGTTCGCGGTCCCGAGATCGACAGCCATGTCACGGCCCAGAAAGGCCATCGCGTTGCTCATTGAGAGGTAAAACCTTCCAGCCGGTCCTGCCGTGTCGTTGTCGTGCTGCGCGCGGCGAGCGGCAGCGGGCTACTAGTCCTGCCCAGACGGAGACTAATCACGCCTGTCCGCTCACATCGGCTTGCACTGCGCGCGGCCGCCTCACCGCCAGATCCAACGCGCTGGTGCTACCGATAGTGCCAGGGCAGGAAAGCCGATCCGGCATTCCCCGAATTGCCACCGTCAGCCACCGGATGCCTGCCTTCAGTAGCGCCGATACTCCGGCAGCATCCCAGGCTCGAGAGCCTACAGGGCGGTCCCGGGGCGCAGCGAGACCGGGCGGGGCCGGTTGGTCAGCCCTTGGGGCTTTGCTGACCCGCGGCATGCTCGTGGTGATAGCCGAGCCAGATCCCGATAGCCCACAGCGCCGCGAAGATGCCGCCCAGGAAGTACATCGCCGGGACAACGGAGCCGGAGGCGATGACGAATACCTGCAACAGGCTCCCGCCAACCAGTGTCACCGGGAGGATTCGGCGCGCGACACCGGCGAACAGCACCGCCGCGGCAGCCGCGACGCCGGCGGCCAGCCACGCCGATCCGAGCGCCCGATGATTCATCTGCACCGCCACGGGCACCGCGAGGCAGAGCACGATCGCCTCCATGACCAGAACCGTGGCGCACAACCGCTTCATGACCGCCCCCCCATGGCGCCGGAGCGCGCCGAGAAGGCGCCGTCGGGGTAACCGGCGTTCCCCTCTGCGAGCAGCACCCGCGCCTCGCCCGCGGTTATCACCGAGCCCGTGATGAGCACGCCGGCCTGCCCCGGCCCGCCGGCCCCGCGCGCGTCGGCCTCATCGGCGAGCGTGACGCCCAACTCGATCGCGTCGTCCAGCCGGCCGACGACCGTGACCCGATCGGGCCCCAGCACCTCGGCTGCGGCTGCACCGAGCGCCTCGGCCGACATCGACCGCACCGAGGAATTGGCCGTCGCCACGAGGTGCGAGGCCACTGGCTCCAGTTCGCCGAGAATGCCCGGCACGTCCTTGTCCTCGCTGACCGCCATGATCACTACGAGGTCGGTGAAGCTGAACCCTTCGGTCAGCGCCGCGACGGAAGCGGCCATTCCGCCGGGATTGTGCGCCGCGTCGACGATGACCACCGGACTGCGCCGGACGATCTCGAGCCTTCCGGGCGAGCTCATCGACGCCACCGCCTGCCGGACTACGGCAGCATCGATTGCCGCGGCAGGGTCGCCAGCTACCGCCGCGGGCGTGCCCGCGAACGCCTCGGTCGCCGCGATCGCACAGGCCAGGTTGCTCGCCTGGTGCGCGCCGAACAGCGGCAGGTACAGCTCGGTGTAATCGCCGAGCAGTCCGCGCACCGACACCTGCTGGCCGCCGACCGCCAGTTCCCGGCTGAGCACGCCGAACTCGATCCCTTCCCGCGCCACGCTGGCGCCGACTTCGGCCGCCCGGCGCAGCAGTTCCTCGGCCGCCGCGGCGGGCTGCTGTGCCAGCACGGCCACCGCATCCGGCTTGATGATGCCTGCCTTGTCGGCCGCGATCTCGGCGACGGTTGAGCCCAGGTACTTGGTGTGGTCGAGGGAGATCGGCGTGACGACAGCGACGGCGCCGTCGGCGACGTTGGTGTTATCCCACGTGCCGCCCATGCCGACCTCGAGGACGCAGACGTCGACGGGCGCGTCGGCGAACACCGCGAACGCCATGCCGGTAACCACCTCGAAAAACGAGAGCGGCACGTCGT
>JASHSZ010000476.1 GCA_030040815.1 Streptosporangiaceae bacterium | reverse complement strand
CCGCTCCCGCCGCAGTGTCTGCAGCGTGCGGGCGTCCGCGAGCAGCGCCTGTCGCTGCGCTCGGCAGAACTGCTGGACCGCGTCCCCGCCGCGCAGGCTAGCCGCGAGCACCTTCTGCACGAACTCATCCCGGAAGCCAGCCGATGGCCTGGCTGGCTCGGCCAGCCACTCGGTCAGCTGCTGGCGCCCCGCCTCGGTGATCTCGTGCACGCTGCGATCAGGACGCAGGCCTTCCTGCGGTTCGATACGGGAGACGATAGATCCTTCCCGCTCCATTTTGTGAATGACCTCGTAGATGTAACCCTTATTTAGCCCGCCGTACTCCGGACCCAAGGCAGCCTCTATCCGGGACTTCATCTCCCAGCCATGGCTTGGTCCGTCCTCGAGGAGCGCGAGGATCACATGCTGAAATGCCACGCGCCGACAATACCGAATTCTGCTGACCCGCCACGGGCCGGACAGGGCCACTAGCGCCCGCCGGCGACGGGCCTCAGTGGCGGAAAGTCCCGCCCTCGTGACGAAGCGCCAGCGCGTCGTCACCACACTACCTAGGTAGTCAGTATATGAGGCATTATGTCGCTGTGATCAGCGGGGCTGGGGAGCACCCGCCGGACAGCGGTGCTCGCGATACCTCGGGCGTGGCGGTCACGCTGACCGGCGTGATCGTCCGCGGCGGCGCGTCCGCGGCGGCCGGCATCAGCCTGCAGATACCAGCGGGTCAGAGTGTCGCGCTGCACAGCCACGCCGACGGTACCGCCGTCGACGTGCTGGACGTCGTGGCCGGGCTGCGCCGACCCCGGTCTGGCCAGGTCATCGTCGGCGGCCTGGCCGTGCACCGGCTGGGCGGTGCCGCGATGGAGCGTTATCGCGCGGATCGCGGGCTGCTGTCTGAGCGATTTCCGCTGCTGCAGTCGCTGTCGGTCACCGATAACGTGCTGGCCGCGTCGCGCTCCCGGCGGGCCGATGACCAGGCCAGCGAGCGGGCGGCTGAACTGCTCGAGCTCACCGGCGCTGGTCACCTCGCGGCGGCACCGGTTGAGACGCTGACGGCTGAGCAGCGCTGGCGGATTCTGGTAGCGCGGGCGCTGCTGCCCGCCCCGCGGCTCGTGCTCGCTGAGGACCCGGCACCGGTGCTGGCACCACCGAGTGCGGCGCGCGTCCTGGACCTGCTGCTGGACCTTCACTATCGGTATGGCTTCACGCTGCTGCTGGCGACCGACCGCCTCGCCACGGCGGCGCGCTGTCGGCGGCTCGTGACTCTCGCGGGCGGCTTGGTCACCGCCGACGAATTGAGCGGTGACGACGACCCGTGGACCCGCGGCCGCGTCGACCGAATCGGCTGACGGCCGTGCGGCTTGACCACGCTCCGCTGTACCCGGTGCGCGCGCGGACGTCCGTCCTCGTCGCCGGGATCGCTGCCACGGCCGCCGCGTTCACGATTTTGTGCATGAACGCCTCCGCGCTGACGGTGCAGGTGCGCGGTCGGCTACCCGCTGCCAGTCCGTCGCGCGCCTACGACATCCTGGTCCGGGTGCCGAGCCGGGTCGCGCAGCGAGCCGGGGCTGGCTCGCTGGCCCGGCCCACCGACCTGGCCGAGCTGTCCGGTGGCATCACGCTCGCCCAGTACGACATCATCCGCCGCCTGCCGGGCGTCCAGGTCGCTGCGCCGATGACGATGGTGGGCTACGTTCCGCTCACGGTCATCGTCCCGGTCGCAGTGCCGGCGAGCGCGCTGACGTCGACGCCCGCACTGTTCACCGTGACGGCGCGGCTGCGCACCGACGCCGGGCTGAGCACCGTCACCGAGCAGAACGTCGGCAGCACGTACGTCACCACATCCCCGCTGACGGCGAGCAAGGCCAACGCCGCCCGAGGGGCTGGCGACGTCGAGGCCGGGCCGGACGGCGCGCTGACGCTGGTTTGCCCGAGTGCCAGCCCTACGCCGCTGCCGCAGGTCTTCTCGGTGGACGCGCAGCGCCGTGCGGCGTGCTGGTCCACCACGACGGGTCCCGACCGGGCAGACTGGGCCGTCCGTCCGCCGCCGACGATCTCGGTTCCGTTCGCCTGGACTTTCCTGCTGCCGCTCGTGGCCGTCGATCCCGCGGCGGAGGCCAGCTTGCTGCAGCTCGACCGCGCGGTGACACACGGCGGTTATCTGCCCACGACCGGCGTTACTCACGGCGGATCGGTACCGGTGATCATCGCTAGCTCGATTGACGAGGACGCGCAGGATGCGCTCACCCTCAGCCGGCTGCCCGCGAGCACCGCGCTCCACTACGCCAGCGGCCTCAGCCCCAACCAGATCGATGCACTCCTCGATGCAGCCCGGGGGCAGCCGGTCGGCGCCACGCACACCGTGACCGCCGGCCAGGCCTACCGCGAGCTGCTCGGGTCCCTGCTCGGATCCCGGCCGACCGCGGTGCCGGCCTACTGGACACCGAGACCGGCGCACTACACGGTCGGCGCCGACGGAGCGCTGACGCCGCAGCCGGTGCCGGCCGATCCTGCCATCTGGGCCGGCCCGTACGCGCTGACCGGCCAGGACGCGGCGACCGCCGATGTCGCCGACGTCGGGTTCCGCGCCCTGACCCCGCACGTGGCCGTGTCTCTCACGAACAGCGCCGGCGACAGCGGCCAGCCGGCCTCCGGTGCCGCGCTGCACGTGGTCGGCGTGTTCGACCCCGACCGGATCGCCAGCTCGGCGGCGACGCCGTCACCGTACCTAGGCGAGACGCTGTCCGGCGCGGACGCCGCGTCGCGGCGGTTGCTCGACGGCGGGACACTGGCTCCTGACGGCAATCCGGCCGGCTACCCAAGCCCCGGCGCGACGCTCGTCATGCCGCTGCAGGACATCGGCGCGTTCACCGCGGCCGGCGCTTACACCCACACCGACGCGCGCGCGCCGATCGGTTCAATCCGCGTGCGCGTCGCAGGCGTAACGGGCGATGACGCCCTGAGCCAGGCGCGGGTGCGCGTGGTCGCCCAGGAGATCGTGCGGGCCACCGGACTGCTCGTGGACGTCACGCTGGCGGCGTCGGCCGCCAGGCGCACCGTGTACCTGGCCGCTGGCCACGACGGCCGCCCGGCCCTGAGCTTGACCGAGATCTGGTACCGCAGCGACACCCGGACCACCGTGTCCTCTGCGGTCGATCCCCGGAGCGTCGCGCTGTCCGCGGCAGTGCTCGTGGTCGGCACGGCGTTCGTGCTCAGCGGTACGGCGGCCATGCTGCACCGGCGGCGTCGCGAACTAGCAACGCTGCGCGCGCTCGGCTGGCGCAGGCGGCACGTCGCGTGGCAGCTCGTGCAGGAGTTCGCGCTGATCTCGCTGGCCGCCGGGCTGCTTGCCGTGGGCCTCGCCTACATCCTCGAGGCAGCCATCGGCCGTGATCCAGCTACCGGGTGGCCGCTGCTGAGCGCGCCCGCTGG
Source organism: Streptosporangiaceae bacterium (assembly GCA_030040815.1). The sequence continues at coordinate 2,266 of JASHSZ010000476.1, read as the reverse complement.
CGTGGCGATGACGATGGTCGCGGCCTGGTGGCAGGTGCGGCGAGCCACCGCGGAGCCGTCGGCATCGACCGCCGGGTTCGCTGCCCGGGCCGGCCTGCGAGCTCGACCGGCAGGCGTATTCGGGCACGCCGTGCGGAGCATGCTGCGTGCCCCCGGACGTACTGCGCTAGGCGTGGGCGTGATCACCGTGGCGTGCACGCTCCTCGGCCTGGAGCTGGTGGTGCGCTGGGTCTTCGGCGGAGCGGTCGTCGGCTCGTGGTTCGGTCAGCCGTTCTGGTGGCTGGACGACCCGGTCGACCTGGCGGCCGTGCTCACGATCGTCGCGCTCGCAACTGTCACGGTGACGGACATCCGCTGGTCCAGCGCGCCAGAGCGGGCGGTCGAGCTGCGAACGCTACGGGCGATCGGCTGGCCAGCGCACGGGGTGGCACTGCTCGCCGTGGGCGAGGCAGTGCTGCTCGGGCTCTCCGGCGGCGTCGCCGCGAGCGTGCTGGACGTCGTGGGTGTCCTCGCCCTGGTGCACCAGTTCCCCGCGGATCTGCTGGGGGTGGTCGCAGTCGTCGTCGGAACCGGCGTCGCGATGGCCCTGGTCGCGGCCAGCGCGTCCGCCGTGGCGCGCATGCACCGCGCGAGCACGCGGCTCACCTCAGATGATCACGCGATGACCAGCCGCTGAACGCGTCCGACGCAATCCAGTGTTCATCCGCGCTTTCCGCGCGTGTCGTCCAAGCCGCCGAGTGCCATGATTAAGTGCTGGGCGTACCCAGGTGCCCAGGTACCTAGCATCCCCAGCCTGGAGCGGCGTCGGCCTTATGGGCCGCGGGAGATGGGCGGGTGTTTCGTGCTGTTCGGCAGGCGGTTCGGCTCGGCGGGTTCCGCCGTCGCCGGTCGGCGCAGTCTGGCTGCCCGGCCGAGCGGGTCTGACCGCACGTTCCGGGCGATCGCGCGGGCCGGCGGGACAGTCGTGCTGCTCATTATGGCGCTGGTGGGTACCTTCTTGGCTTTCCGCGGCGCGCAGGCGCTGCGGAAAGCCGGCTTGTCCTTCCTCACTACGCAGGCCTGGAACCCCAACGGGGGTGGGTTCGGCATCGCCGCCATCATGGTCGGCACCATTCTCATCGCGCTGGTCGCGATCGCGGTGGCGATCCCGCTCGCGCTCGGTACGGCACTGTACATATCCGAGTACGCGCCGCGGCAGATCCAACGGCTTCTGATCACCGTGATCGACCTGATGGCCGCCGTCCCCAGCGTCGTCTACGGCATGTGGGGCTTCGTGCTGCTGCAATGGCGGGTCGTCTCGGTATCGCGCTGGATCAACGACTGGTTCGGCTGGATCCCGATCTTCAAGGTTGACCTCGTCGCCCGGCACGCCCTGCAGCCGACCGCGACGTACTACACCTCGTCAACGTTCATCGCCGGCATGGTGGTTGGCCTCATGGTCACCCCTATTGCCTCCTCGATCATGCGCGAGGCGTTCAGCCAGGCTCCGCTGGGCGAACGGGAGGGCGCGCTCGCCCTCGGCGGCACCCGATGGGGGATGATCCGCACGGTCGTGCTGCCGTTCGGCCGTGGCGCCATGGTCGGCGGCACGATGCTCGGCCTCGGACGGGCACTCGGCGAGACGATCGCGGTCGTGATGATCATCTCGCCGGTCTATCAGATTCAGATACACATCCTGCAGCACGGCACCAGCTCCGTAGCGAGCATGATCGCGCTGCAGTACTCCGAGGCGACCCCGTTCGCGGTGAGCGCGCTGATGGCTGCCGGACTGGCGCTGTTCGCGCTTACGCTGCTGGTGAATTTCATCGCTGCGCGGATTGTGGCGCGCTCGCGCTCCGGCGCTGTGAGCGAGCTCTGATCGCCGTGGCCGTACTGCCCACTCCGTCTGCCCAGCCCGGCGGTCCTGAAACCGCCCAGGACGCTGCCGGCACGCCGCGAACGACCAAGCCGGTGCGATCGGGCGGGACAGCCACCCCGCCGTCACCGCGACGGCTCGGCGGAGCCCGGATAACCGACGTCCTGGCTGTGACCGGCGCGGCTGTAGCCGCGCTGGCCACCACCGGTATCCTGTGGACGGAGATCGGCCCGTTCAGCGGCATCGTTGGCTACGTCATCGTGAGCTGGCTGCTGTTCGTGGCGATCTACGCAGCCCTGGTTGCCCTCGATGCGAACCGTCCCACCATGCGCGACCGGGTTGCGGCCGTGGTGGTGCACTCACTCGCCGTTGTTGTCCTCGCCGCCCTGACTTTCATCATCGCCTACACGT
>JASHSZ010000475.1 GCA_030040815.1 Streptosporangiaceae bacterium | reverse complement strand
ATCTGCATCGATTGCGACCCGTCCAGGATCAGCCGCCGGATCGAGCACGGCTACCTGGACGAGCAGGCCAGCGACGTCGACGACGCGGTCCGGCGGGCCGTCGAGGCCGCGCAGGCGAGCAGGCCGCTGTCGATCGGCCTGCTCGGCAACGCGGCCGATCTGGTGCCCGAGCTGCTGCGGATGTCCGCGCCGGTCAGCGTCGTCACCGACCAGACGTCGGCTCACGACCCGCTCACCTACCTGCCCAGGGGCGTGGCCTTCGAGGACATGGCGGCGTTGCGCGCCGAAGACCCGGCAGGGTTCACCAACCGGGCGCGGGAGTCGATGGCCGAGCACGTCGCTGCGATGGTCGGATTCCAGGACGCGGGTGCCGAGGTGTTCGACTACGGCAACTCAATCCGCGGCGAGGCAGAGCTGGCCGGCTACGAGCGCGCGTTCGCATTCCCCGGTTTCGTGCCCGCGTACATCCGGCCGCTGTTCTGCGAGGGGAAGGGTCCGTTCCGGTGGGCCGCGCTGTCCGGCGACCCGGCCGACATCGCCGCGACCGACGCAGCGATCCTCGATCTGTTCCCTGGCAACGAGTCCCTCGCCCGCTGGATCCGGATGGCGGAGGAGAAGGTCCACTTCCAGGGGCTGCCCGCGCGGATCTGCCGGCTGGGCTATGGCGAACGGCACCTGGCCGGGCTACGGTTCAACGAGTTGGTGCGCCGCGGCGGGGTGGCGGCGCCGATCGTGCTCGGCCGGGACCACCTGGACTGCGGGTCGGTGGCGTCGCCCTACCGGGAGACCGAGGCGATGGCCGACGGCAGCGATGCCATCGCCGACTGGCCACTGCTGAACGCTCTCCTCAACACCTCGTCCGGCGCGTCGTGGGTGAGCATCCACCACGGCGGCGGCGTAGGCATCGGCAGGTCCATCCACGCCGGCCAGGTGTGTGTCGCAGACGGCTCCGAGCTAGCCGGGCAGAAGCTCGAGCGCGTGCTGACCAACGATCCCGGCTCGGGTGTCATGCGACACGCGGATGCCGGCTACCCGCGGGCCAGCGAGGTCGCCGCGGAGCGGGGCGTGCGGATCCCGATGAGCCCGTCCTGAACCGCCCGCCAGCACTGCCCAGTATGATCATCTCGCCGCGCGGGGCGGTGGTCGCCGAGCTGGCCGGCGACCGGCCGGGCCTGCTGCGCGCCACCATTGACCGTGCCGAGACGAGTGACTGGTACCTGAGCCAGCGGCGGGGGACGTGGTGGGCGTGAGGTATGGAGCTGGCGAGCGTGAGCTTCGCTGAGCTGTGGGCGGAACTGCTCCCGATCGGCCGCGACGAGCGGACCGGCGGGTACCGCCGTTACTCGTGGACCGAAGCCGACGCTGCGTGCCGTGGCTGGTTCGCCAGCACAGCAACCCAGCTCGGCCTGCGGACCGAGTGCGATCGCAACGGAAACCTGTGGGCGTGGTGGGGGTGGCCGGGCGAGCACGCGGCGGTGGTGACCGGCAGTCACCTCGACTCGGTACCCGACGGCGGCGCCTACGACGGCCCGCTCGGGGTTGTGTCGGCGTTCGCCGCGATCGGTCGGCTGCGCGACGAAGGGTTCCGGCCCGTCCGGCCGGTTGCCGTCGCGGCGTTCACCGAGGAGGAAGGTGCCAGGTTCGGGGTAGCCTGCCTGGGCAGCCGGCTGCTGACCGGAGCCGTCGACCCGGCCAGGGCGCGGCTGCTTCGCGATCGCGCCGGGGTCAGCCTGGCCGAGGCGATGGCGTCCGCGGGCCGCGATCCCGGCCTGCTTGGCCGCGACGACGAGTTGTTGTCCCGGCTCGGCGCCTGCGTCGAGCTGCACATCGAGCAGGGCAGTGCACTCGCTGGCCTAGACGCCGAGATCGGCATGGCGTCCGGCATCTGGCCGCACGGCCGCTGGCGGCTTGACTTCCGCGGGCGAGCAGACCACGCCGGCACGACGAGGCTGGCTGACCGGCACGACCCGATGCTGCCATTCGCGGCGACCGTGCTGGCGGCCCGGGTGGCAGCCGAAAGGCGCGGGGCGCTCGCGACCGTCGGGAAGGTCGCCGCCGAGCCGGGGGCCGCGAACGCAATCAGCGCGGTGGTGCACGCCTGGCTCGACGCGCGGGCACCCGACGAGGCTGGGTTGGCGGAGGTGGTAGCCGACGTGTGGGCCACCGCCCAGCAGGAAGCGGCCCGGCATGGGGTGCAGGCGACTCAGGCGCAGGAGTCGGTCACCCCGGCGGTCAGCTTCGACGCTGCGCTGCGAGGCCGGGTCGCGGCCGTGCTCGCCGCGGCCGGGCAGCCCGTTCCGGTACTGGCGACCGGGGCCGGTCACGACGCCGGCGTGCTCGCCTTGCGGCTGCCCGCCACCATGCTGTTCGTCCGCAACCCGACAGGGGTGTCCCACTCGCCGGCCGAGCACGCCGAACCCGCCGACTGCGAGGCCGGCGTCGCGGCGCTCGCGACCGTGCTCGCCGACCTGGCGGGCCAGTGATGACCGGCCCGACCCGCGCCTGGCTGGCCGAGCTGGCCTGGTCACCCTCGCTCGGCCTGCGCGCCGACGTGCTCATTGAGGCGTCCGCGGACCGCATCACGGGAGTAACACCGGACGTCTCGGCGCCCGCTCTCGCCGCAACGAGGCTGCCCGGGCTCACCATGCCTGGCCTGGCCAACGCCCATTCGCACGCGTTTCACCGGACGCTGCGCGGCGTCGCCGAAGCCACCAGGGGCACGTTCTGGACCTGGCGCGAGCGCATGTACGAGGTCGCCGAGCGGCTCGATCCTGACAACTACCTCGCGCTCGCGACGGCTGTGTATGCCGAGATGGCCCTCGCCGGAGTGAGCTGCGTGGGCGAGTTTCACTACGTGCACCACGGCCCAGGTGGGACGCCGTACGAAGATGCGAACGAGATGGGCCGGGTATTGATCGAGGCCGCCAGGCGGGCCGGGATCCGGATCACGCTGCTGGACACCTGCTACCTATCCGGTGGCCTGTCCGCCGACGGCAGCCAGCAGCCGCTCGAGGGAACGCAGCTGCGCTTCGGTGACGCCGACGGCGCGGCGTGGGCGAGCCGGGTGGAAGCGCTCGGTCCGGACCCGACTGGCAGCCTGAGCCCGCACGCGCGACTCGGCGCGGCGATCCACTCGGTCCGCGCGGTGCCGCCCGCGCACATGCCGGAGGTCGCCGTCTGGTCGCACCGCTACGGCGCACCGCTGCACATACACGTATCCGAGCAGGTTGCCGAGAATCGGGCTTGCCTAGCCGCGTATCGGGCGACCCCAGCCGAGGTGCTGGCCGAGGCGGGCGCGCTCGGTCCCCGCAGCACGGCCGTGCACGCGACGCACCTGACTGACAGCGACATCGAGCTGATAGCCGGCAGCCGGTGCCACGCCTGCATGTGCCCGACCACCGAGGCAGACCTGGCCGACGGCATCGGGCCAGCCCGCGCGCTCGCCGACGAGGGCAGTCCGCTGACCGTCGGCAGCGACAGCCACGCGGTGATCGACCTGCTGGAGGAGGCGCGCCGGGTCGAGCTCGGCGAGCGGCTGGCGAGCCAGGAGCGCGGCCACTTCACCGCGGCCGAGCTGGCGACCGCGGCCTCGACGGTCGGACACGCGAGCCTCGGCTGGCCGGACGTCGGTGAGCTCGCCGCGGGGGGACTGGCCGACTTCGTTACCATCGCGCTCGACTCGCCGCGCACGGCCGGAGCGCCCAGGACGGCAGCGCTGGAGTCGGTCATCTTCGGCGCATCGGCGGCCGACGTGCGCACCCTGGTGGTCGGCGGCCGGGACGTGGTCAGCGACGGGCGCCACGTGCTGGTCGCTGATGTGCCGGGGGCGCTCGCAGCAGCAATCGGCAAGGTGCTTGGCTGAGTCGGACCGGCGGCGCGCGCAGTCGCCGGTCGGCTAGCTGCCGAGGACGTAGGCGGGCGGGAGTCCGGAGCAGATGTTCGCTCCCGCGTTCCGGCTCTCCACGGCGCTGGCGCCAGTGCTGGGAGCGGGGGCCGGCGTAGTCGAGCTGCTCCCGCTGCCCTTGCTCGCCTTCGCGCTCGGTGCCGGCGAGGCTGCCTTCGGCTGCTGCACGCCTTGGAAGTCCGCGCCCAGCGTCAGCGTCACGGTGCCCGGGGTGCCGATCTGGTTCGCCGGCTCGGCCAGCGTGTCCTGCCCCGCCGGGAACGAGCTGAGCGCGGTCATCAGCGTGTAGGCGCTGTCCGACTGGGCGAGGCCCGCGTAGCTCACCGTCGTCGTCGACGTGTACGGCGCGTTGCCGATGCCCACGACGTCGAAGCCGAGCGCGCGGAGCTGCTGTTCGGTCTGGGCGGCCAGCCCGGCCTGGCCAGTGCCGTTGAGCACCTGGACCTGCACCGAGCTGTACGGCTCGACGGGCAGCGCGCCTGTCCACGGCTGCCCAGTCCTGATCATGTTGAACAGGACATCGTCCTGTGGCTCGACGGGCATCAGGTGCTCGGCGTACGCGGGGTAGTCGAAGGTATCCGTGGTCGTCGGCATGGTGATGAGCGAGACGTTCTTGGCCTTCAGGTGCGCCAGCGACTCGGCGAGGTGCATCTCGTCGGACACCGAGCTGAGCCCCTGGTCGACCGTCAGCGCCTGGGTCGCGGTGTTCGCGATGGACAGCAGCCTCGGAATGTCCGTGAGCAGGCCGTCGGAGTTGATCTGCTGGATGACCGAGGAGACGAACGCCTGCTGCACCTGGATCCTCGGCAGGTCGCCGCCGGGGTCGCTGCCGCCGAGATCGTCCCGCTGCCGCACGTAGGCGAGCGCCTCGCCCCAGTCGACCCAGTGCAGCCCTGGGGTCAGGTTCAGGTTCGCGTTCACATCGTGGTATCCGGGTCCCGGCGGCACGCAGACCTCGACGCCGCCAAGCTGGCCAACCATGGTGCGGAACGAGTTGAAGTCGAACTCCACGAAGTGGTCGAGCTGGATGCCGGTGAGGTCCTCGACGGTCGCCACCGCGCACGTCGGGCCGCCGATGTTCAGCGCGCCGTCGATGATCGCGCCCGGCGGGTACTGCTGGGCCGGCCAGACGCCGTTACCCACGTACGCGCGCTCCTGACAGGCCGGCTGGTACACGAAGGTGTCGCGCGGGATCGACAGCACGATCGCGTGCGTGTGCGTCGGATCCAGGTGGATCAGGAGCAGGTTGTCGGAGTTGCTGACGCCCGGCGTCGCGTCATAGCCGAAGTTGCCACGCTGGCCGAGCCGCGTCTGCGAGCCGAGGACGAGGATGTTCAGTGACCCGTAGACGGTCTTCCCGGACAGGTCACCGACCTGCACCTTCGTAATGTTGCCGGTGAGGTGATGGTAAATGTAAAAAACCCCGATGCCCGCCACGACGGCTATTACTGCGACAATTGTGGCGACGATGTAGCCAGCCTTGACGAGCACCGATCCGCCGCGCCACCGTCCGGCCGGTGGGCGTCGTTGCCGCGGCGGGCGTCGCTGCGGCCCGCCAGCTGAGACGCGTACCCTGGTCCCGCTCCCAGCTGAACCGCCGCGCTGCATCTGCCCTCCGTCCCGCCGTCGCCCTCGATCGCGCACCGTCCGGGATGCATGCTAGCCGTCCTCCGCCGGTGCTTCGGCGCTCTTTGCGACGGCTGTACCCCTTGCGAAACCCCAGGGGTTCGCTGTGCCTATAGTTCCTGGTGTTCCGTCGAACGCTCAGTGATGACCATGTGACGCTCCGAGAGCGCCACGTCTAGTGGAAGCGGCGGCGGCGAGCGAGCGCTGCTCCGGTCGGCGGCAGCAGCGGCGCCGAGCCTTCTGGGGGGCGGTGCGCAGCCGCCGCGATCTCGGCCAGCTCGAGCACGAACGCCTCGTCGGCGGCCGTGCCGAATTCGACCGTGAGCCAGTCTGACGAGCTCGACCGCAGCGTCACGCGAGGGTCTGCGCGGAGCACCGCACCTCTCGCCCGGATCTCGGCTCTGGTCAGCCGCAGGTCGATGGCGCTCGCACCCTCGAAGTGCGCGATCTCCTTACCGTTGACCCAGAATCCCGGTCCGCCGGAGAACGCCGAGTCGCTCTCGGCCACTCCGTCGATCCGGCACAGCGCCGCCGCGAGCCTGTCCGTCATGCCGGTCAGCCTGACAGCGTCGTCGTAGCCCCGCAACGCAGACGCGGTTCAGCGCGCCGCAACGCGGTACCCGGCCCAGAAGCGCCCCCCGGCGCGGTCAAGCACCTCCTCGGCGAGATCGATCAGCCGGCGGCGGTCGCCGATGGCCGCCACCATCCGATCAGCGAGCTCCGCGTCGGTGGCGCGCAGCTCCCGCAGCAGCCACTTGCCAGCGCCGAGCCACGCGCCAGCCTGGATCAGCGCCAGCTCAGCGGTCGCCGTCCAGACGTTCCAGCCGATCACCCCGGTCTCGCCAGGGTCGGTGCAGCCAGTGAGATCGTCGATGAGGTCGGTCAGCCCGTACCGGCGGTCCCGGAGCTCGGTTCCGGTGGCCGGCGGCGGCCCGGCCGCGAGGACGGCCTGCGCGCGCTCCCTAACCTGGGCCGCGACTCCGTCGGCATCGACGAGCACGACGCCCTCCGTGCACATCCGCGCCAGCGACGGACGCCGGCGAGCCGTGTCCTTGGCGAAGAAGAACTCCAGCGAGTCGCGATCGTGCACGAACATGTCGACCGGCCAACCACGCCACTGCAGCGATTCGCGGTAGGGGGCCGGCGGTCCAGCGAGCACGACGACGACGTCGAGATCGGAGGTCGCGGTGCGCCGTAATGACAGCACGCCGCCGCCGAGGAAGGCCGCGAGCACGGCCGGGAATCGCTCGCTGACCAAGCCGCAGGCGTCCTCAATGGGATCCATGCAGCCATCCTGAGGGCCGTCGGCGGCAGCGCGCACGGCGTTTCCCGGCCGCTATGGCCCGCGCGCGACGATCCCCACCTTGGAGCTTTCGGGCGCGCCGAGCATATGGTGGAAGCCGCCCGCTGGCACGACGGTGGAGGTCCAGTGCCCGGTTACGCCGAGATCTTGATTTACCTCGCAGTGGTCGGCGCGGTGTGGGCGGCTTACCGAGTCCGCACGTACCGGCGGGCGGCAAGCAAGCCGCAGCGGGGAGCTGCCGATGCGTATGACGGCAACGTGGTGATACTCCCGCCCGGCCACCCCCAGCGTGGCAGGCTCAGCTTCCGTTCTTCATCAGGCAGCCGTCACCTGACGCATGGCCACGTGCACGCCGAGCATTTTGGCGGACATCATGCAGGCATCGGGCACCCCTAACCTGATCCCAGTCAGCGCAGGCCGCCCCGTCAGCGAACTATTTGAGGCAGTCGTAGGGCCTGGGCTTGCGCTTGTCGCATGACCGCCCGGCGGTGGCCGTCCTCGGCAGTGGAAGATGTCTTGTAGCGACCAGGGAGCCAGCAGCGGAGCCTTGCCCCCGGTAGGTCACAGTGAGGCTTGCGGTGAGCGTGCTCATCACCAACATCGGTGAACTGGTCACCAACGCCGGTCCCGACGGCGCGTTCGCGGCGATCTCGGACGCAGCCGTGGTGCTTGATGGCGGTCTGGTCGCCTGGACCGGAGCAGCGGCTGCCGCGCCGGCCGCCGACGAGCGCGTGGATGCCGCAGGCCGCGCGGTGCTGCCCGGCTTCGTGGACTCGCACGCGCATCTGGTGTTCGCCGGCGAGCGCAGCGCGGAATTCGCGGCCCGGATGGCCGGGCTGCCCTATTCCGCCGGCGGCATCGGTAGCACCGTGGCGGCCACCAGGGCTGCGCCCGACACGGAGTTGCGGGCGAACCTAAGCCGCCTCGTCGGCGAGATGCTCCGGCAGGGGACGACGACGTTCGAGTGCAAGTCCGGGTACGGGCTCACGGTGGCCGACGAAGCGCGCTCGGTTGCGCTCGCGGCCGAGGTCACACCAGAGGTGACCTACCTCGGGGCGCACGTGGTGCCGCCGGAGTTCGGCGGTGATGCGGCCGGCTATGTGGGCCTGGTCTGCGGTGACATGCTGCGCGCCTGCGCGCCCGCGGCGCGGTGGGTGGACGTGTTCTGCGAGCGAGGGGCGTTCGACGGCGACCAGGCTCGGGCCGTGCTCGCCGCGGGCCTGCTGGCCGGGCTGCAGCCGCGGGTGCACGCGGGCCAGCTGGGGCTGGGGCCCGGCGTCCAGGTCGCGGTCGAGGCGGGCGCCGCGTCGGCCGATCACTGCACGTTCCTGTCTGACGCCGACGTCGACGCGCTCGCGTCGGCCGGCGGAACCGTCGCGACCCTGCTGCCCGGCGTGGAGTTCGCCACCAGGTCGCCGTATCCGGACGCGCGGCGGCTACTCGACGCCGGCGTGACGGTGGCTCTCGCGTCGGACTGCAACCCCGGCTCTTGCTTCAGCTCGAGCATGTCGCTGTGCGTTGCCCTGGCGGTCCGGGAGATGCGGATGACGACGCAGGAGGCGGTCTGGGCGGCCACGGCCGGCGGGGCGCGCGCGCTGCGCCGCGGCGACGTCGGCCAGCTCGAAACCGGGGCACGCGCGGACCTGCTGATGCTGGACGCGCCGTCGCACGCCTACCTCGCCTACCGGCCCGGCGTGCCGCTGGTCGCCGCTGTCTGGCGCGCGGGCCAACGGGTGGTGTAGCGCCGGCACGGGGGACGTCCCACCAGGGTTGTCGCCAGTCGTGGCGCGCAGTAGGCCTAGGCCTACCGCACTGGTGGTGATCGGCCCATGGCGGCACCGCCCAGGCTGCGGGAAGCTGAATCGGGGCTGCGCTGACCAGCAGCGATGAAGGAGGCCAGAATGCCTGGACCGCGGCATGCAATCGTGGCGCTGGGCACCAAAGAGCCCGCGATAGCTATCACTAAGATCCAGCAGTCGGCCGCGCCAACGGCGTACGTACTTCTCGCCGTCATCGTCTGCGCCGGTCTCGCTATCTGGTTGTGGATCAGGCGCGCCGACTCGACGAGGGCTCAGCGGGGGCGCTCTCGCCAGGCCGCCTGGTCGATCGCGCTGGTCATCGTCGCCGCGATGCTGACGGCCACGCTCTACTCGATTCTGGGCCACCGGCAAGCGATCGCGTGCGGGCCCGGTCAGCTGAATTGCCCGAAGACCGGGGGCAGCGGCGTGCCCATCGCGTTGTTGCTGCTGCTAATTCCGGTGGCCGTGCTACTGATCCTCGCCCTGAAACCAAAGCTCGCGGCGAGCATCGTGCCAGCGGCACTCATCGTCCTCGGTCTGCTCGGTTTCTTGCTTGTCCGCCTGTACGGGTTCGACAGTGACAGCCCGCTGATCCTAACCGTCCACGGCTTCGTGCTGGATTGGTACGGGTTCACCCCCATACCTACGATTATCGTGACGAAGGCAGCCGCCGTGAGCCGGTGGGGCCAGGCCGGCGACGCGATCATCCTGGCGCAGGCGTACCTCTTCGTCCTGCTCGGCGGCTGGCTCGGCTGGCGCGAGCTGAGGCACCACCCAATAACCGCCCGGCTACTTCTGGGCAAAATGGCACCCGGCGGCGCGTCCGGCCAGCCGTGGGGACTGCTGCTGTTGCCGCTCACCCTGGCTCTCGCGGTGCTCGGGGTACGGGCTTGGTGGGTGGTCCTGCTGCTAGCTGTCTCGGTCCTGATGATCAGACGCTGGCCGAGGCTGGCCGGCCAGCTGGCAGCGGTCGGGATCATGGCGTTGGGCGTGCTCGGCCTCGTGGCCGCACAGGGCTGGTACCTGAGTCGCGGGGGCGCCCTCGTAGTCGCGCCCGGCATGCGCGCAGCCCAGGTGGGCGGGCGTGGCGACGCGCTGTTCGGCATGGTGGTGGTCACGAACCAGGGCACGAGGATCCTGGCCGAGCTGGAGGGGGTCATCTTGATCGGTCTCGGCTGCTGGCTGGTGCCCAGGACGTTTCCTGCCGTCGGTCGGCTGCTGGGCCTCGCACCCAATCTCCAGCTGACCAGGCAGGTGCAACGGCTCACCGAGAGCCGGGCGGTCGTCGTGGACACCGCCGCAAGCGACCTTCGGCGGCTGGAGCGTGACCTGCACGACGGCGCGCAGGCGCGGCTGGTGGCGCTGGGCATGAACCTGCGCGCGGCCGAGCGGCTGATCCCGGTGAACCCGGACGCAGCGCTCGCGCTGGTCGCCGAGGCACGGCACACGTCGGCGCGGGCGCTGATCGAGCTGCGCGAACTGGTCCGTGGCGTGCACCCGCCGGTGCTGGCCGACCGGGGCCTTGCGGACGCGGTGCGTGCGCTCGCGCTGGACTGCCCGCTGGGCGTGGAGACTGACATCGACCTGCCGGGCCGGCCGCCCGCGCCGGTGGAGACAGCGTGCTACTTCGCGGTCGCCGAGCTGCTGACGAATGCGGCCAAGCACTCGGGCGCGCACCAGGCACGGGTAGACGTGCGCTACAGCGACGGCCGGCTGCGGGTCGAGGTCACCGACTTCGGGCTCGGCGGAGCCGACCCGGCCGCGGGCACCGGCCTCATCGGGGTGGAGAAGCGGCTGGCCGCGTTCGACGGCATCATGGCGATCAGTAGCCCGGCTGGCGGGCCGACCATCGTGGCGCTGGAGGTGCCGTGCGCGTTGTCGTCGCCGAAGACCTCTACCTGCTGAGGGACGGCCTGGTCAGGCTCCTCGAGGCGCACGGATTCGAGATCGCCGCGGCGGTCGGAGACGCGCCGGCCCTGCTGCGCGCCCTGCTGCACGACCGACCGGAGGTCGCGATCGTCGATGTCCGGCTGCCGCCGACCTTCACCGACGACGGGCTACGCGCGGCGATCGAGGCGAGGCGAACCGTTCGTGGACTGCCGGTGCTGGTGCTGTCGCAGTACGTCGAGCAGCTCTACGCCCGCGAGCTGCTGGCCGACAAGGCGGGTGGCGTCGGCTACCTGCTCAAGGACCGGGTGTTCAACGACGACCAGTTCGTGGAGGCGATCCGGACGGTCGCGGCCGGGGGCACCGTGATGGACTCCGAGGTTGTCACCAAGCTGCTCGGCCGGTCCGCGCGGCAAGAGCCGCTGGCGCGGTTGTCGGCCAGGGAGCGCGAGGTGCTCGAGCTCATGGCGGAGGGCCGGTCCAACAGCGCCATCGCGCAGCGGCTCTTCGTCACCGAGAAGGCCGTCAGCAAGCACAGCACCAGCATCTTCGCCAAGCTGGACCTCGCCCCGTCCGACGACGATAACCGACGGGTCCTCGCGGTACTCGCCTACCTCAACGGGTAGCGGTTCAGGCAGCCGTCTCGTCGGGCCGCAGCTGCCTCGCACTACGCCGGAACTTTCCACCTGTTGTGGTTGTCTGGGTGTCTAGATTGACCTGGTGTGCGAAGCCACAGCAGGTGGAAAGTCGAGCAGGCCGCCGTTGACTGGGGGCGATTCGCGACCTTTCGGGAGGCGCGGTCAGCGGAGGTAGCCGCCGCGGAACCGGATCAGCGGGTCGCCAGACTCGGCCGCGTACGGCACGGCCGTCACCCTCGCGACGATCAGCAGGTGATC
>JASHSZ010000474.1 GCA_030040815.1 Streptosporangiaceae bacterium | reverse complement strand
GATCCGGCCTGCTGGCGAGTTCCGCGCCAGCCGCCGGTACGTGCCTCAGACAATGGTGCTGGAAACCACCTTCACGACCGCGAGTGGCACCGCTGCGCTGACCGACGCTCTGGCGGTCGGCCGTAACGAGCGTGGCCATGACCTAGGCGCAAACTCCCCGAGCATGCTGCTGCGCCGACTGACGTGCACCGAGGGTGCCATCGAGGTCTTGGTCAGCTACGAGCCCCGGCTGGATTACGGCCTCATCCAGCCGACGCTTGCGCCGGTTGCCGGCGGGCTCACCGCCCGCGGCGGCGACCACGGGCTGCTCCTGTCCAGCACGGTCAGCTTCCAGATCGACGGCCCCACCGCCACTGCCTGGATTCGGCTCGCTGCGGGGCAAGACGCCTTCTTCGCTATCGGCCACCGGCACGCGCCGAGCTCGCCACCGCCGCCCGCGTGGACGGGAAAGGAGATCGCGGCCCGGCTAGACGACACGGTGGAGGGATGGCGCTCGTGGTCGGCTATTCACCAGTCCTATCAGGGTCCGTGGCGGGACCTTGTCCATCACTCCGGGCGGGTCCTGGAGGCGCTGACATTCGCGCCGACCGGCGCCATTGTGGCTGCGCCCACGACCTCGCTGCCAGAGAGCGTCGGCGGCGCGCGGAACTGGGATTACCGGTACGCCTGGGTGCGTGACTCTAGCCTGACCATGGAGGCCCTCTGGGTGGCGGCGTGCCCGGACGAGGCCCAGCAGTTCTTTGACTTTCTTGCCGGCGCCGCCGCCCCGCAGCTCGAGAGCGGCCTGGATCTGCAGATCATGTTCGGGGTCGGCGGCGAGCGGGACCTGACCGAGCGGAACCTGGCGCACCTCGCCGGGTGGCGGAGCAGTCGCCCGGTCCGAGTCGGCAACGGCGCGTGGCAGCAACGACAACTCGACGTGTATGGCGAGCTGCTCGGCGCCGCGCATCGGCTCGCCGACCAGCTCGGCGACATGACCGCGGCAACCCGGCGGTTCCTGGTCGCGGCCGCCGACACCGCTGCCGCGCGATGGCAGGAAAAAGACCACGGGATCTGGGAGATCCGCGGCGAGCCGCGAGACTTCCTGTACTCAAAGCTCATGTGCTGGCTGGCGCTGGACCGCGCGATCGAGCTGGCGCCGCTCCTTGGCGCCGAGGACAAGAAGCCCGAATGGGCTCAGGTCAGGGCAGATATCCGGGCAGCCATCCTGGAGCGAGGCTGGAGCGAGCGAGCAGGGGCATTTACCCAGGCGTTCGGCAGCGACGAGCTGGATGCGTCCAGCCTGATGCTGGCCATCACAGAGTTCCTGCCTGCCCATGACCCGCGCATGCGGGCTACCATCGACGCCACCGTGCAGCGGCTGACCGACCAGCAGGGCCTGGTGTACAGGTACCTGACCAGTGATGGCCTGCCTGCTGGGGAGGGGACCTTCCTGCTGTGCACGTTCTGGCTGGCGCAAGCGCAGACGCTCGCCGGCGACGTCGAGGCAGCCACCGCGACATTCGAGCGCGCCATCGCCGCGATGAACGACGTGGGCCTGCTCGCCGAAGAGGTTAATCCGGAGACCGGGGAGATGCTCGGCAACTTCCCCCAAGCGTTCAGTCACATCGGCCTGGTCAACGCCGCGTGGGCCATCTGCGAAGCTCGCGAGAACGCGGCTAACCGACAGGGGTAGGCAATGGGCACGAGCGGTCATGAGTACGACGTCATCGTTCTCGGTGCCGGGGCGCCCGGCGAGCACTGCGCCGGTGCGCTGGCGAGCCGCGGGCTGCACGTCGCCATCGTCGAGCGACACCTGGTCGGCGGTGAGTGCACCTATTGGGCGTGCATTCCGTCGAAGTCGCTGCTGCGCCCGGGCGAGGCGGTCCACGGCGCGCGCGAGGCCAGCGCGATCGCGGACGTCGACGTTGCGGCGGCGCTGGCCTGGCGGGACTACATGGTGTCGGACTACCGCGACGCCGGCCAGGAGCGCTGGCTTACGGACCGGGGAATCGACTTGCTGCGCGGCACCGGCAGACTGGCTGGCACCGGCGTGGTCGACGTCGACGGCGTCCGCCACACCGCGGCGCACGTCGTCGTGGCAACCGGCGCGGACCCGTTCGTTCCCCCCATCCCCGGGCTTCGTGACCTGGACGGGGTGTGGGGCACCCGCGAGGCGACGAGCATGAAATCCGTGCCGCGTCGCCTGCTCATCCTGGGTGGTGGGCCAGCCGGTGTCGAGATCGCCCAGGTCGTGCGGCGGCTTGGCGGTGAAGCCGTGCTGATCGAGGGCGCCGACCGGCTGCTCCCGCGTGAGCCCGCGCCGCTGGGCCAGGCACTCGGCGATGCCCTGGGCCGAGATGGCATCGAGCTGAGGCTCGGCAGGCGCGCGACTGCCGCGCGCAGTGACCGCACCGAGTACGTCCTGCAGTTGGATGACGGTACCGAGGTGCGCGGCGACAAGCTCCTCGTGAGTACCGGCCGGCGGCCGCGGGTGGCCGACATCGGCCTGGAGACGGTCGGCATTCAGCCCGACCCGCGGGGGATCCCGGTTGACGCACACCTGCGCGCGGGCGAGCGCCTCTGGGCGATTGGCGACGTCAACGGCATCTGGCCGCTGACGCATGTCGGCGAGTACGAGGGCGACGTGGTTGCCGACAACATCGCGGGCGACCCGCGTGCGGCGAACTACGAAGCCGTGCCCCGAGTCACCTACACAGATCCGCAGGCTGCGGCCGTGGGCGCGACCGAGGCGGCGTACAGCGTCACCGCACCGCTGTCCGAGGTGCCGAAAATTGCGACCTATACCCGCGCGTATGCGCAGTCCAACGGGTTCCTGACACTGCTGAGCGACGGCACACGACTGACCGGCGCGTATGCGCTCGGACCCGAGGCCGGGGAGTGGATGCAGCAGGCAACGCTCGCTATCCGGGCACACATCCCTCTTGAGGTGCTGGGCGACACGATCCAGCCGTTCCCGACCTTCTCAGGGATCTACAACGCGGCGCTGAACGAACTCCGCATGGCGGTCGTGGACATGCCGCCCCCGGTCAAGCCGATGGCAGCGCAGATGGCGAGGATGTAGCGGTGGTGGGCACCGAGCGCGAACCGGCACTGGCTGGTCAGACCGTCGTCGTCATCGGCGGTAGCGCCGGCATCGGCCTCGAGACAGCTCGCCGCGCCAGGGCCGAGGGCGCGGACGTCATCCTGACCGGCCGCAACCCCGAGCGGCTCGGGCAGGCGGCGGCGGAGCTGGGCGCGAAACAGTCCGCGGCCTTCGACGCTACCGATCCCGCTGCCCTGACGAGCTTCTTCGGCGGCGTGCCGGCGCCGATCGACCACGTCATGGTCACGGCCGGCGGCCCGCGCTACGGACCGCTGCTTGAGATGGACGCAGCAGACGTGCGCGACGCCCTGAGTGACCATGTGGTGCTCGTCCTCGAGGTCGCGCGCAGGTCGGTAGGCAAGATGCGGGCCGGCGGCACGCTGCTGTTCATGGGCGGCACCGCTGGCCGGCGCACTGGTCACGCTCTCGGTATCGCCTCCGCCGCGACCGCCGCGCTGCCGCCGTTCGCGGCGGCGCTGGCTCTCGAAGTCGCGCCGGTCCGCGTCAACCTCATCGCGGCGGGCTTCGTCGACACGCCGTTGTCGGCGTCGATACTCGGAGACCAGTTGCAGGAGCGCCGCGAGGAGCTGCGGAGGACGCTCCCGATCGGGCGCGTCGTCGGCCCCGCCGACGTCGCCGCGCTCGGCGTGCACATCATGGCCAACACCGCGCTCACCGGCGCGACGTACGACATCGACGGCGGGCAGCAGTTCGTCGAGTCCTGAACTGAACACCGTGAGCAGCAGCGGAGAACCGAAACGCCGCTCGACACACCACAGGGGGGAGCATGGTCATGGACTACAGGCTTGAGGTCGTACGGATCCCGGTGTCCGACGTAGACCGGGCGAGGGATTTCTACCAGGGGCTGGGATGGCGGCTGGACGCCGACTTCCACTTCGACGACGGCTCGCGCACGGTGCAGGTGACCCCGCCCGGGTCAGCGTGCTCGGTGAGCTTCGGCAGCATCCCGTCTACCTACCTAGAGCTGGTCGTGGACGACATCGCCGATGGCCGGGCCGAGCTGGCTGAGCACGACGTAAACGTCGGCAGCATCTTCCACCGCGACGGCGGCCAGCAAGTTCCCGGTCCAGACCCAGGGCATCGCAGCTACAACTCGCTCGTCCCGTTCACCGACCCGGACGGTAACAGCTGGCTGCTCCAGGAGGTCACGACTCGCCTGCCCGGCCGGACCACGTCACCGCTCGCGGTCTACGGCTCCGTGGCCGGCCTGGCCGACGCGCTGCGCCGCGCAGCGGACGCGCACGCGCGGCATGAGAACGAAATCGGCCATTCTGATCCGGACTGGCCGATCTGGTACGCGCAGTTCATGGCGAACGAAGGGAACGGCCAGTCCGCCGCCAGCTGACCGCGCCGCGCCGCCGATCCCTGACGGCAGCGTCCTTAGTTCACGCCGAGCAGGTCGGCCAGCTGTCGGGCGTTCACCTGCGCGTAGTCGCTGTAGCAGTTGTCTGTCGCGAACCGAAACGTATGGTCACCTGCGGCTTTGCGAGGGGGCCGCACGTCAGCAGGCCGGCCAGCCTGAGCGCACAGCAACTTTTATCGGGACATCAGACAGCGGGCACGGACGGTGGTTGCACACCGTAACTCCGGGCCCTGACCCTGAGGAGACAGGGCTATGTCCACCGTCCCACCAACCCCGACCAACGGCAGCGACGAGGCCGAGTTCGACGCCCTCCGCGCCCTCTACCCCGGCTGGCACATCAACCCCGCGATGTTCGGCGGCTACAGGGCCGAATGGAAATCACCCACCGGCCTGTCCATCCGTTACGTCGGCGCCGAGTCGGTCGCCGACCTGCACCGCCGCCTCGAGACGATCGAGCAGGCGAGAGGAGACAACGATGACTGAAGCTGAGTTGCGCGCCGCCTTCCCCGGCCTGCTCGAAGACATCGAGCAGCTGACACCCGCCCAGCAGGCCGAGCTCCTGCGGTTCCTGCAGATGCCGCGGTGGCGGCGCGGCATGTACCCGGAGACCGTGCGCTTCGAACGGGCCGCGCTGCCCAGGGGCCGCGACGAGCTTGACTGCGGTACACAGGTGGTATACCGTCATGTGTACCACATAGGGGAGGCCTCCCGGCATGGCAAAGACATCGATCTACCTACCCGACGACCTGGCAGAACACGTGCGCACCTACGGCATCTCCATCTCGGAAGTCGCCCAGGGCGCGCTACGCCAGGCCGTTGAGATGGCTCATCTCAGGGAGAGCGTAATGACAGACATGCAGGCCGTCGCCGAGCGGCTCCGCCAAACGCGACGGGCCGACGCTGCAGCAGAACAGGCCACGAATGACAAGGCCAGGCAGGCGGGCAGCAAGTGGGCCCGCGAGACAGCTACCGCCGCGGAGCTTGAGTACGTGGCCACCTTCGACGGTCCTTTCAGTGGATTCCGCACACCTAACTCCATGATCGGCCACGCCCCGAACGACAAGCGCTGGCCGCATTTCCAGGCAGGCGCACGGGAAATCTGGGAGGCCGTCCGCCCCATGCTGGCCGAGCCCGACGAGCACGCCCCCGGCCTGCCGCGCCCGCTGATGGACGCGCCGACGTTCACCCGCCCGCTGCGCAACACCCTGTCCGAGTAGCGCCCCGGACCTGCCTAACGTTCGGGGCGCTCTCGCATTGGCCCGGTAACACCTGGGAAGCGCGCCGGTAACACCCCGCGGCATAGCCTGCCGCCGAGCACCATCAGGTCGCCCTCAGACCCGCCTGCCTTGCGGAACTGATCAGCCCAGGTGTGGCGGAACTGGTGGGCGTGCAGGCCCTTGATCCCCGCCTCGGCCGCGCGGCGCCCCAGCATGGCCTTGATCGCGTCGGAGCCGACCGGCCCGCGGCCGCGGGAGCCGAGCCACAGCCGGTCGCTCTGCGCCCACGGATGCTGCCTGGTCGTCGCGGGCACGCTGCCAAACTCGGGTGGCTGGACCGTCGGCGCGTGCAGCTCTTACGGCATCGTCACCCAGCAGGGCACCAACTCGCTTCTGAGCCGTACCGGACAGGGGTTCTAGGCCATGGCAGCCACCACGCACACCACCAGGCCCCCGGCCGCCGACTCTGTCCCGGCGGCCGGGCCCCAGCCCGACCTCGCCGAAGTCGTAGCCGTGAAGATGATCGCGGTGTCCCGCCGCGCAGTGAACGACTTCCCGCCGCACGCGGCCAGAAGCGCCTTCAGCTCGTCAGCTGCGAGCACCTCGGTGACCGGCTCGGCTGGCGCAGGTCCGCGCACCCCGATGGTCGGATCGGTGCTGATCTCGTCCTCGGCTGCCGCGAACCTGAAGAAGCGCCGGACTCCCGCGAGCCAGGTACGGGCCGTCGATGCCGACCGGGTGCGGGTGACCCAGGCGAGCCAGCCGCGGATGTCGGCTCGGGTGACGTCGCCGGGGCGGCGGACGGGGTGGTTTTCGGCGAGCCAGCCGGCGAGCGATGCCAGGGCGCGGCCGTAGGAGCGACATGGCAACCCGCCTAGCAGGTATCGTCGCTGGTCAGCAGGTCCATTAGCTGCCGGGCGTTCGTCTGCGCAAAGTCTCGATAACAGTTATTGAACAGGACGTGCGTGGTCTCGGCGGTCTCGGCGAGCCCGCCGATCTTCGGTGCCCACTCGCGGAGCTCGCTGTCGCTATAGCGGTACCCGAATCGCTCGTGGATGTCCTTGCTCGTCCACTTGTCCGAGTGGCCGTGCAGCCGCACCACGGCGAGATCGCTGGTCGCAGCCAGCACCGGCGGGATCGACGTCGGGTAGCCCTGCGGCATGTCCACGCAGACGTACGGCAGGTCGTGGTCGGCGAGGAACTTCAGCGTCTCCCGCTGGTTGTCGGGCGTCATCCAGGTGCGGTTGCGGAACTCGATGCACACCCGGCGCGGCGCGACCCGCTCCGCGCACGACAGGATGTAGTCCTTGCTGGACCGCGAGATCGGGAACCACTGCGGGAACTGAAGCAGGATCGCGCCCAGCTTGCCGGCCTGCTGCAGCGGCTCCAGCGCGCCAAGGAACCGGTCCCACGCCTGCTCGGCGGCCGCGGGGTCAAGCTGCCGCAGGTAGAACGGGTCCTTCCCGGTGTGCTCCGCAGCCTCGCGCAGGTCAGTGGGCAGCGCGGCGACCCGAGTCGGGTGCTGGGTGAACAGGCTGAACGCCTTGATGTTGAACGTGAACCCGGACGGGGTGCGCTCAGCCCACGCGATCGCGGTCTGCTCGGCCGGCAGCGCGTAATAGGTCGCGTCCACCTCGACGAGCGGGAACTGCCGCGCGTAGAACTGCAGCCGCTTAGCGGGCGTGTCCGCCTCCGGCGGATACCAGCCTGAGGCGATGAGCGTCCGGTCCGTCCAGGACGCCGTCCCAACCTGGATGTGTCCCATGGCCGAAGGGTAGAACGTGCGCCCGACAGGACCACCACGGGGAACGGGGCCGTGCGGCCGGCTGGCCGCCGCCATGGCCGTTCGCGAGACAGCGCGGGACCCGCCCGGGCCCTGAAGGTTAACCTGGGAAGCGTCGGACCTAGGCGGCCGTGGCAGGCGGAAACTGCCGGATCGCCGGGCCGATCGCGGAATTACCCGCGCCTGACCGGGAGGGAGCCGAGTGATGCCCGCTGAGCGGCGCCATGAGTCCGAAGACCTAACGGACTACGAGGTCCTCGACTCGTTCGACACCCTGGCGGCGCCGCCCGGAGACGATCCGCTCGACCGGGGGGTGGCCACCCCGGACCGCTGGTCAGCGGGGATGAGATTCGGCTCGACCGCCGAGGAGCAGCAAGCCGGCGAGTCCCTTGATCAACTGCTCGCGGAGGAGGAGCCCGACGTCGGCCTCGAGCCGGAGGATGACCGCCCCGACGGCGTCCCCTGGGACGAGAATGCGTCGGATGACGACATTGCGAGGTTTGCTGGGGCCGACGGCCCCGACCCGCGAGCGGGCAGGCTGATCACCCCGGCCGCGGACGACACCTGGGACGTCTTTCGGGCCTGGGACACCGACGCCACTGCCCGCGACACGGGCATCGATGGCGGCGGCGCGACCGCCGAGGAAGCTGCCCTGCACTACCAGGAGGACGGCGACACCGGGTCCTGAGCGCCGGTGAGTCTCTCGCCGTGCCCTGCGGAGGCCGCTCTCGCGCCGTCATAGAGGTTTCGTGCAAACCAAACCACATGACGAAAAGGCTGGAAACACGTCGGAGCGTAACGCTTTCGGCCACTGACCGGGTTAGTCTGCTGACCGCGCGCCGGAAGAGAGGCAAGCATGACTGAGCGATTCGCCCGGCTGCGGCCAGTGCTGGGTCTTGTGGCTGTGGTACTGGCCGCTGCTGTCGCGGTGCCCCCAGTGGCCACCGACGCGCGGCACTACGCGGCTGTTCAGGCGCTGCAGTTCGCTGTCTTCGCCGCGGTGGTCCCCGCGCTGCTGGTCCTTGGCTGGCCGACCTGGCTCACCCGAGCCGTCGGGGCTCGGCCCGTCCGGCCGCAGCACGCCGACCGGACTACCCTCCGGGCCGCCATGAGTCTGCTGCCGTGCCTCGCGCTCGTGGTTGTCTGGCGGGTGCCGGCCGTGCTGGCCGCGCTGGCGCGCGACCCCGCCTTGATCGCCGTGGAAGTCGTCACGCTCGTCGCGGCCGATGCCGCGCTCTGGCGGGAGCTCGCCAGGCCCTCGGCGGCGCGGGAGCCGCTGTCCCGGCCGCTGCGGGCCGCGATGGCCGCGGTCGCGATGTGGACGATCTGGGTGATCGCGTACGTGACCGGCATGTCTGCCGGTGGTGCGACGCCCGCCGCGCCGGGAGTACTGAGCTCGGTCGCCGAACGCGAGCTCGGCGTTGGCGTGCTCATGGCAGTCTCGGGCCTCTGCTACGTGCCGGTCGTCTTCGTCATGGCTCTGAGCTGGCTCAACGACCGCGAGAACCCGGACGTGGAGGCTCGCCAGATGATCTCTGCAGCGGCGTTCCCGGATCTTGGCACCGCTGCGAAGGCACCGCGGGGCTGGCGCTCGCGCGGCGGATAGGGACTACGGCTCGCCCGCGGCCCCGGCTGCCAGCAAGACAGCGGTCGCCATCTCCCGGAGCTCCACCCGGCGGATCTTTCCGGTAGCGGTGGTGGGATAGCCATCCACGAACACCACTCGCCGCGGCCGCTTGTACGACGGCAGCCCGGCCCGGCTGAACGCGATCAGCTCCTCCTGGGTCGCAGCCCGCCCCGGCCGGAGGATCACGTAGGCGACCGGCTTCTCGAGACCGTCAGCGTCGCGCCCGGCGACCACCACGGCCTGTGCCACCGCGTCATGCGCGAGCAGCCGCTGCTCGACCTCGGCTGGCGACATCCACATGCCGCTCACCTTGAGCATGTCCCCCGTCCGGCCGAGGCAAGCGTAATAGCCGTGCGAGTCCTGCACGTAGGTGTCGCCGGTGCGCAGCCACTCCCCCTGGAAGACCTGCCGGGACGCCGCGTACCGCGACCAGTACCCGGTCGCCGCGGAATCACCGCGGACCAGCAGCGTGCCGGGCGTGCCGGCGGGCACGTCGCTTCCGTCTTCGGCCACGATCCGAAGCTCATAGCCGGGAACGGCCACGCCTGTGGTACCCGGCCGGATCCGGCCCGGCGCGTTGGACAGGAAGATGTGCAGCATCTCGGTCATGCCCAGGCCGTCGAGAATGTCGATGCCGAAGTGAGCCGTCCACCGCCGCTGCAACGCGGCCGGCAGCGCCTCGCCGGCCGAGGCAGCCAGCCGCACGCCCGCCAGCGCGTCGGCCGTCAGCCCGGCATTGAGCATGTTGGCGAAGAAGGTGGGTCCGGCGAAGAACAGCGTGGCGCCGAATTTCTGCGTGAGCGCGGTGAGCGTCGGCGGCCGCGCCGGGGCCGGCTCGAGCACGGCGGACGCGCCCACCGACAGCGGGAACAGGATCGAGTTGCCGAGGCCGTAGGCGAAGAACGCCTTCGCCGCGGACAGACACCGGTCGTCCGGCCGGATGCCGAGCACCTGCGCCCCGTAGGTCTCGCAGACCACCGGGATCGAGCCGTGCCGGTGCATTGCCCCCTTCGGCAGGCCGGTCGTGCCAGAGGTGTAGAGCCAGAACGCCGGCGAGTCAAGCGAGGTGTCATACACCGCCTCGTCCCGCGGCCCGGCGGCCAGCTCGGCGAGCAGGTGCACCGGTACCGGCGCGTCGGCAAGCGGCCGCGCGGTCGCATCCCGTGCGGCCGGTCCATCGGAACCCCCGAGGATGATCCCGGCCAGCTCCGGCGCGGCGGCGGCAGCCTCGACAGCCGGGCCTGCGAACTCCGGCGTCACTGCGAGCAGCCGGGCGCGGGAATCACGCAGCAGGTCGGCGACGCCATCGGCGTGCAGCATGGTGGAGACCGGCACCGGGATGGCGCCCATCCGCATCGCGGCCAGGTAGACGGTGACGAATGCCGGCGAGTCGGCCATCAGCATGAGAACGCGTTGCTCCGGCTGCAGGCCGGCCGCGCGCAGGCCGGTTGCGGTCCGGCACACCAGGTCGTGCAGCTGCCCGTACGTCAGCTCGCCTGCCGGGCCGGTCAGCGCCGTGCGGTCCGCGTCTGCGGCGGCCAGCCGCCGGTCCAGCAGGTACTCGCACGCGTTCAGCAGCTGCGCCATTGCCAGTGCACTCCGATCGCGACGGGTCGGTCTAGGCGAGGTGGACGTAGTCGTAGTCGAACGGCTGGCCGTTGATGCCGTTCCGGGGCGGGGCGATCCAGGCTGCGATCTTGCCACGTTCGTAGACCGGCTGCATGAGGGATCGGATGTAGGTCTTGTCGACGTCGGTGGGCAGCCACTCGCCCTTGCGCTGCTGCCACTCCGCGGCGCTGATCAGTTCGCCCGCCGGGGTTGCCTCGATGCCGCCGAACGCGCCCACCTTCCGGTTGAACGCGATGTGCGGCAGGGCGAGCCGCCACGGGAGCCCCGCCGATTCGAGGATCTTGTTCCACCGGTTGACGCCGCTCTGGCAATCGGCGATGTACTCCCGGCGCAGGTCGGTGTTCAGCCCGGTCAGCGCCGCAACCTCGGTCTGCCCGATCTCACCGTCCACGAGGGCGTCCACCAGCATGCCGTCATCGGCGAGCTTGTGGTCGTCGCGGCGCCGGCCCTCCAGCCACCGGCCCTTTAGCCCGGCGGTGTAGTAGCTGGCGACGTTGGTGGAGGTCTCGCCGCCGAACAAGTCCAGCGACACCGAATAGTGGAAGTTGAGGTAGCGCTGGATCACCGGCAGCGGGATGGCGCCGAAACCGGTCACGTCATCGGTGTCGTTTTCCACCATGAGCTGCGCGGTGCGCTCGATCACGCGGTCCACGCCGGTCGTTCCCACCATCATGTGATGGGCCTCTTCCTTGAGCATGAACTCGCAGGTCCGCGACAGCGGGTCGAACGCCGACTCCTTCAGCGTGCCGAGCTGATATTTGCCGTCCCGATCGGTGAAGTAGGTGAACATATAGAAGCTGAGCCAGTCAGGGGTCTCCTCGTTGAACGCGCCGAGAATGCGCGGGCTGTCCACGCTGCCGGAGTTACGGTGCAGCAGTTCGTCGGCTTCTTCCCGGCCCTCCCGGCCGAAGTAGGCGTGCAGCAGGTACACCATCGCCCACAGGTGGCGGCCTTCCTCCACGTTCACCTGGAACAAGTTCCGCAGGTCGTAGAGGCTGGGCGCGGACGCGCCTAGGTTGCGCTGCTGCTCGACCGACGCCGGCTCGGTGTCGCCCTGGATGACGATGAGCCGCCGCAGGTCAGCCCGGTACTCCCCGGGCACCTGCTGCCAGGCCGGCTCGCCCTGGTGCTCGCCGAACCCGACCAACCGGCCCGGATCCCGCTCGGCCAGGAAGATGCCCCACCGGTAGTCCCGCATCGGCACGTGGGCGAAATGCGCCCAGCCCTCGCGGCCCACGTTGACCGCGGTCCGCAGGTACACATCCCGGGTCGGCAGCGTGGGCCCCATGGATTCCCACCAGGTCAGAAAGTTC
The DNA here is from genome assembly GCA_030040815.1 of Streptosporangiaceae bacterium. Next base: position 1,182 of record JASHSZ010000474.1, on the reverse strand, counting down.
GGCTGCCAGGACTCCAGCGCTCGCTGCAGCCGCCGGTCCTCCCGCAGGTCGACGTTGTTCGGAATCTTCTCGGTGTAATCCGGCGACACGGTCATCTCGGGTCACACTCGCTTCCTGTCGAAGTCGGCGCGCCGACCGGTGCCGTACCGGCGCAGCGCACCGTCCGGGCCGGAGGCGTTCGGCCGGGTGAAGATCCAGTTCTGCCACGCGGTCAGTCGGCCGAAGATCTTCGTCTCCATCGTCTCCGGCCCGGCGAACCGGTAGTTGGCCTCCAGGCCGGTGAGAGCGTCCGGTGAGAAGCTCGCCCGCTCCTCGGTCGCGATCCGGACCTCCTCTGCCCAGTCAATATCGTCGGGTGCGAAGGTGACCAGCCCGATCTGCTCGGCGTCTTCGGCGTCCAGCGGCTCGCCGGCCCGCTGCTGGGCTGCCGAGAGGCCAGCCTCGTCGCCGTAGAACCGGGTGGCCAGCCGGGTCAGGCCGTTGGCCATAGGCAACGGGCCCAGATTCATCTCGGCCAGCGTCACCACCGCGGGCTCGGCGGCCGAGTCCGCGGCGCCGGCGTCCAGCCCGGACAGCATGTAGCTGCGGTCGGCCGCGAGGGCCAGCTCTAGCACCGACCCGGCAAAGCAGCTACCCGGCTCGATGAGCGCGATCAGACTCCGGCTGGTCACGTCCAGCCGCTTCAGCGTCCGCTTCCAGTAGTGAATGACCTCGTTCGCCAGCCAGTCATCCCGGTGTGCCAGCAACAGTCCGTCGTGGGCCAGCACCAGGCCCGCGTCTCCGCGGGCGCGCAGCACCCACGTGCCGAGCTCCAGCTCGTTGGTGCGCAGGTCCAGCACCAGGTCGTCCAGCTCCCGGGCGACCGCGAGAGACCAGAACCCCGTTCCCTGCTGGTGCATCGCGGTGACGTCAGCGGGCGCGCCGGTTTCGGGACCGCTGACCGTGATGTCTGCTACCGCCCGTCCGCGGTCCAGCCGGGCCGTGACGTGCCGGTAGGCGATCTCCGCTTCGGTGCGGGTCTTGCGCAGGGGCGTCAGCTCGATGCCCTGGGCGCCCGCGGGCCGGCCCGAGCGCGCTACCAGCTCGGCGGCCCTGGCCGCGACCGTCTCCGCCCAGCTGGCCCGCGGCACAGCGGCGTCGACCAGCCGCCAGGTCACCGCCTTCTTCCCACCGATCCCCTCG
>JASHSZ010000473.1 GCA_030040815.1 Streptosporangiaceae bacterium | reverse complement strand
AGGGCGGCTGCCGCGCCCCAGCCGGACGGCAGCTACCTGCTGATGGTCACCCCAGGCGCCGACGGTAACTGGCGCGAGCTGCTCAGGATCCCTGCCGAGGACGCCGAGAGCACCGATCTGCTCTGCTTCTCCGCCGACGGGGGCTCGTTGCTGCTCTCGAGCTCTGTCGACGCTGAGGCCAGCAGGCTTGTCCGCATCGACCTGGCCAGCGGCGCAACCGAAGTGCTCGCAGCGGACCCGGAAGCGGATGTCAGCGGGGTCCGGGTGCATCCGGACACCCGCGAGCCGCAGATCGTGACGTTCCTCAAGGACAGGTCTGTCTATCGCGTGCTCGATCCGTCGGTGGCAGGCCACGTCGAGGCGATCCGCCGCCTGCATCCCGGTGACCCCGTGTTCGCCCACGGGGATGACGCGGACCGGGTCTGGCTGGCAGCGTTCACTAACGACACCGGGTCGGTGTCCTACTACACGTATGACACGATCAGCGGTGCCGCCAGCTTCCTGTTTGCGGCGCGGCCAGAACTGTCGCACTACGAGCTGGCCGCCATGGAGCCGTTCTCCTTCGCCGCTCGCGACGGCCTCACGATCCACGGCTACCTCACGTTCCCGCCCGGCGTGGACCGGTCCGAGCTGCCGACGGTGCTGGTCGTGCACGGCGGGCCGTGGGCACGGGACGCCTGGGGCTTCGACCCGCACGCCCAGTGGCTGGCGAATCGCGGCTACCTGTGCATCCAGGTCAACTTCCGCGGCTCGACCGGGTACGGCAAGGCGTTTCTCAACGCGGGCGACCGCGAGTGGGGCGCGAAGATGCAAGATGACCTCTCGGACGCCGTGGCGCACGCGATCAGCAAGGGCTGGGCCGACCCGGCGAAGGTTGCGATCTTCGGTGGTTCCTATGGCGGTTACGCGGCGCTGGCGGGCGCGGCGTTCACCCCTGACCTGTATTGCTGCGCCGTTGACATCGTCGGGCCGTCCAACCTCATCACGCTGATCCAGACGATCCCGCCGTACTGGGCACCGGTGATCTCAATGTTTCACCGGCGGGTCGGCGACCCGGAGAAAGACCGCGACTTCCTGTGGTCCCGATCGCCGCTGTCGGCCGCCAGCCAGATCCGCATCCCAATGCTGATCGCGCAGGGTGCCAATGACCCTCGGGTCAAGCAGGCCGAGTCCGAGCAGATCGTCGCCGCGCTGGTGGCACACGGCATCGACCACGACTACATGCTGTTCCCGGACGAGGGACACGGCTTCGCCAAACCGGAGAACCGGCTGAAGTTCTACGCAGCGGCCGACAAGTTCCTGAGCCGCTATCTCGGCGGCCGGGCCGACGGGGGTTAGCCCAGACGGGCCCGTTCCCTCCTAACGGTCTTTGACGGTCCGGATCGCGGCCGGGATCGCCGCGAACAGGTCACTGGCGCCGATTGGGGCGTCACGGGCCGCCAGCCGGGCCGCCATGCCGTGCAGGAAGGCCGCAGCAGCGGCGGCGCCGGCGGTGTCCGCCCCCTGCGCGAGCAGGGAGCCGGCCATGCCGGACAGCACGTCGCCGGATCCGGCGGTGGCCAGCCAGCTCGACCCGGTCGTGTTGACCAGGACCGGGTCCGCTTGGTCGGGCCGAGCGATCACCGTCGTCGAGCCCTTGAGCAGGACAGTGACGCCGAGTTGCGCCGCCGCCGCGCGAGCGTAGTGCAGGCGGCGCGCCTCAATGTCGGCACGGTCCGCGCGCAGCAGCCGGGCCAGTTCCCCCGCGTGCGGTGTGATCAGCGTCGGCGCGTGCCGCGGCAGGAGGTCGCCGTGCTCGCTCAGGACGGTGAGCCCGTCCGCGTCGACCAGCACCGGCAGATCACTGGCCAGCACGTGCGCGAGCAGCTCGTACGCCGTGGCGTCGGTGCCGAGGCCCGGGCCGGCCGTCCACGCCTGCACCCGCCCGGCACTTTTGATCGCCTCCGCGGCGTGCGCGGGGTCATAGGTGGTCAGCACCACCTCGGGCCACCGCAGCCGGACCGCCTCGACGGCAGGAGCGGCCGACACCAGCCGAACCATGCCGGCCCCGGCCCGGATCGCGCCCCCCGACGCGAGGACGGCGGCTCCGGTGTACTGCTCGCTGCCAGCTAGCAGGCCGAGCACGCCGCGGCGGTACTTATCCGACTCCGCGGACGGCTCCGGCAAGACGGCCGCGACGTCCACCGCCTGCAGCGAGGCAACGGCCGGTGCGGGCAGGTAAGGGCCGAGCCCGATGTCGATCAGCTCGACGGTTCCGGCGCGGCTGGCGCCCGGGTCGACCAGCAGGCCAGGCTTGAGGGTGCCGAAGGTGACCGTCGCGTCGGCGGCAAGTGCCGTGCCGGGCACCTCGCCGGTGTCGGCGTCGACACCGCTCGGCAGGTCGACCGCCACGACCAGCGCACTGCCAGCCCGAGCCTGCGCGACGAGACCGGCCAGCGACGCGGCCGGCTCGCGCAGGCCACCGCGACCGCCGATGCCGGTGAGACCGTCGATGATCAGGTCGGCTGCCGCGATCGACGCCGCGGCCTCCGCAGCTATCGCCGGCGTGGCCGATCTGCCGCCCGACGCCGACGCGGCCTGCCGGCCCGCTCCGGCTGGCTCCTCCGGCGCCAGC
>JASHSZ010000472.1 GCA_030040815.1 Streptosporangiaceae bacterium | reverse complement strand
CCGACGGGCCGTCGCTCTCGCCGTGACCGCAAGGACGTCGCGGCGAGCGAGCACGCTGACTGAGGGGGAACGCCGGTGGACTACGACGCCGTCGTCGTAGGCAGCGGGCCGAACGGCCTTGCGGCCGCTGTCACCCTGACCGCGGCCGGGCTGCGGGTGCTGGTCGTCGAGGGGGCGGCCAGCATCGGCGGCGGCTGCCGGACCGAGGAGCTGACGCTGCCGGGATTCTGGCACGACGTGTGCTCGACCGCACACCCGCTCGCCGCGATCTCGCCGTTCTTCCAGCGCTTCGGCCTCGACGCGCGCGGCGTGGGGTTCCTCAACGCCGAGGTCGAGTTCGCGCACCCGCTCGACGGCGGCCGCGCGGCGGTCGTCACCCACTCGGTGGCGGCCACGGCCGACCGGCTCGGACCCGATGCGCGCGCCTACCGTAGGCTGATCGGCCCGCTGGCCGCCGGTGACAGCAGCTTCACGAATCTGCTGTTCTCCCCCATCCGGCTGCCGCCATCCCGCTACCCGCGCGGACTCGCTCCGGCTGCCGTGCACGCACTACGCAGCGCGGCCGGGCTGGCCCGGCGGTTCCACACGCCGGAGGCCCGCGCGCTGCTAGCGGGGGCCGCCGCGCACGGCATGCTGCCCCTGACGGCGGCGCCGTCGGGGGCCGTCGGGCTCATGCTCACCGCACTCGCGCACCAGCCCGGCTGGCCGTTCGTGCGAGGCGGCAGCGCGCGGATTACCGACGCCATGCGGGATGCGGTCGTCGCTGCAGGCGGCCAGGTGGAGACCGGACGCTGGGTGCGCTCGCTCGCCGAGCTGCCGTCGGCCCGAGCCGTCCTGCTCGACGTCGCCCCGCGGGCGCTCGCCACCATCGCCGGCGACCAGCTGCCGGCCGGTTACCTGCGCGCGCTTCGCCGGTTCCGCTACGGCGCGGGAGTCTGCAAGATTGACTTCGCGCTGTCCGGCCCGGTGCCGTGGACGAACGAGGCCTGCCGCCGGGCCGGCGTCGTGCATCTCGGCGGGACGTTCGAGGAGATCGCTGCGACCGAGGCCGACATCGCGGCCGGCCGGCACCCCGCCTCGCCGTACGTGCTGGCCGGGCAGCCGTGCACGGTCGATCCGGCGCGCGCCCCGGCGGGTCAGCACGTGCTGTGGACCTACTGTCACGTGCCGTCCGGATCGGAGGTCGACATGACCGCGGCGGTCGAGGCGCAGCTCGAGCGGTTCGCGCCAGGCTTCCGGGACGTGGTACTGGCCCGCGCGGTGCGCACCGCCGCCGAGCACGAGCAGTACGACCCGAACTATGTCGGCGGGGACATCGCGGCGGGTGCACAGACGCTGCGCCAGACGATTGCGCGCCCGGTCGCCCGGTGGAACCCATACCGCACCCCGGCGCGCGGGGTATACCTGTGCTCGTCGTCGACGCCACCGTTGCCCGGCGTGCACGGCCGCTGCGGCGAGCTCGCCGCGCTGACCGCGCTGCGGGACGTCTTCGGCATCCGCACCGAGCCCAACCTGTCGGCTCTGCCGCGCGCGGCCGAAGGTGCCCGGTCGAGGCCATAACTAGCGCAGCGCTGGCCCTGCGCGCCCGACTGTCGACTCTGGGAGGCGACATGACAGCCGAGACCGGGACGCAACGGTCCGGGCGCGCCTCATCCTGGCTGGCGATCACGGTCGCTGTCGTCGTGGTGCTGCTCGCCGCGGCCATGATGCCGCTCGCGCTGCTGACGCACTCGGAATCTGGCTGGTCGACCGCGGAGCAGATCGGCCAGTTCCTGCCGCTGGGAGCGGTGGGGTTCATCGTGGCCCGGCGCCAGCCGCGCAACCCTATCGGTTGGCTGCTAATGGCCGTGCCCGCGGGCACCTTCGCTTCCGATGACGCATCCCCGTACCTCCTGCTGATCTACCGACTGGGCCATCGGCTGCCGCTGGGTCCGGTCGCCGCGGTGCTGGCCAACGGATTCGTCGCGCTATACGTAGCGCTCCCGCTGGTGGTCCTGCTCTTCCCGGACGGCAGGCTGAACTCACGGCGCTGGCGCCCGGTCATGCTGGCCTATCTCAGTGTCGCCGGCTGCATCGCAGCGAGCTATCTGGCCGCCACCGCAGAAGTGCTGCTCGCGCGCCCTATCCGGTTCGACGCCAGCGGTGGCTTCGCCGCGATAGACAACCCGTCTGGCAGCACCGCATGGCTTGACACCGCCTTCGACGTGCTCCTTCCGCTGATGGCGGTGTTCTGGCTCATATTCCTCATCCGGCTGTTGCGGAACGTGAAGTCGGCCATCGGCGAGCGACGGCTGCAGCTGAAGTGGCTGCTCACCGGCTCGGCAATCGCCCTGGTTGATGGTATCGCCGACGCGCTGATATCACTCTTCGCACCGCACGCACCGGCCGCGGTTCAGATTATTGCCGACCTTCCGATCGGCTTTGTCGCCTTCGCGGTGTGCCTGGGCGTCGCGATCCTCCGGTACCGGCTGTACGACATCGACCACATTGTCAGCCGGACCCTGGGGTACACGGTCATCACCGCCGTGCTCGCCGGCCTGTACGCAGGGCTGGTGCTGCTGGCCACCGAGGTGCTCGACCTGACCTCCCAGATCGCGGTCGCCGCCGCCACCCTGGCTGCGGCCGCGCTGTTCAACCCGCTGCGACGCCGGGTCCAGCGTCTGGTCGACCGCCGGTTCAACCGGGCCCGCTACGACGCGGACAACACCGTCGCCGCCTTCGCTGCGCGCCTGCAAGACGCGACCGACGCCGACGCGCTCTGTTCCGACCTCGTCGGCACCATCCAGCACGCCCTCCAGCCCGCGCACATCAGCGTGTGGCTGCCCGGAGGCACGTCGCCGTGACCGATGCGACCGCCCGGCACAGGCCGCGCCTGGCCTCGCCTACGACAGCGCTGGTGCCGGGCGCGCTGGTACTAGTCCTTTTCACGGCCACCGCCGCGGACGCTGCGGCGCATCACATTTTCGCGGTCCATGACCTCCCGACGGTGCTCCTGGTCGTCGCGACGGCGGCAGTGGGAGTGGTAGTGGCGCGACACCTGCCCGCGAACCCGATGGGTTGGATCCTGCTCGGCGTCGGCTGCTTCGCGATGCTGAGCGCCGCGGGCACGAACTGGCTGCTGGTCGACTACCGCCTGGACCATGGCAGGCTGCCACTTGGCTGGCTGGCCTTGCTCATGCAGATCGGCTGGGCGCCAACCTTCGCCCTGTTCGGGCTGACCGTTCAGCTGTTCCCGGACGGCCGGCCGACATCACGGCCGTGGCGATTCATGATGTCTGTGTATCTCGCCGTCGCGCTGGCCTGGATTGGTGGTGCGCTGGAGATCTCGATCGTTGCCATCCTCGGGCACCACGTAACGGTGGACGCGAGCGGTGAGCTTGCCAGCCTCGACAGCCCGGCCGGCGCGACCGCGTGGTGGGGCCAGGTCCAGAACGTTTTCTTCTGGCTGCTCGGGCTCAGCCTGCTGCTAGCAGTGGGCCGACAGGTTGTCAGCTTCGTCAAATCTGGCAGTGACCGGCGCGAGCAGCTGAAGTGGGCGCTGAGCGGCACGATCGTCAGTGTCGGCTGTGGCTGGGCGGCGTTGTCTCTCTCGGGCAGCGCCAACGCGATCGTGTCCGCGGTCGGCAGCGCGGCAATCACCGGCGTCGTCGCGCTGCCGGCCGGCATCGGCATCGCCATCCTCAGATACCGGCTCTACGACATCGACCGGATCATCAGCCGCACGCTGGCCTACGCGGCAGTCACGGCCGTGCTCGCCGGTCTATATGCCGGGCTGGTGCTGCTGGCCACCCAGGTGCTCGACCTGACCTCCCAGGTAGCCGTCGCCGCCGCCACCCTCGCCGCCGCCGCGCTGTTCAACCCGCTGCGCCGCCGTGTCCAGCACCGGGTCGACCGCCGGTTCAACCGGGCCCGCTACGACGCCGACAACACCGTCGCCGCCTTCGCCGCGCGCCTGCAAGACGCGACCGACCCCGGCGCGGTGCGTTCCGACCTCATCGGCACCGTCCAGCACGCCCTCGAACCCGCGCGGATCAGCTTGTGGACGTCGGGAGGTGCATCATGACCGCTGCCGTCGCTGCTCCCGCGCGCCGCCG
>JASHSZ010000471.1 GCA_030040815.1 Streptosporangiaceae bacterium | reverse complement strand
CCGCCTGCGAGAACCCGCACGTCAACATCATCGGCCACCCGCTGACCCGGAAGATCGGCCGACGGCCCCCGGTCGACGTGGACCTGCCCGAGCTGTTCCGGGCGTGCGCGCGGACCGGCACCGCGCTGGAGATCAACGCCCACCCGGCCAGGCTCGACCTGCCATCTGCGCACCTGCGGGCCGCCCGCGACGCAGGAGTGAAGTTCGCCATCGACAGCGACGCCCATGCGACGGCGGAGCTGGACAACATGCAGTACGGCGTGGCCACGGCCCAGCGCGGCTGGCTCACCGCCGACGACGTGATCACCACCTGGCCGCTGCCCCGGCTCACCGAGTTCCTGCGCAAGCCGAGATAGGCCAAGTCGGGAGCGTCTCGGTGGATGCGGGCGCTGATCCACGCAGGCAGACGTTCACGGCAGCGGGCACAGGTTCGCGGTGTGGCATCGGCACCGCTGGACAACCGCGATCGAGACCATCCGGGCGACGCGGTACCTGCCGGGTGGGACCCAGGTCAGGTGCCAGTGCCGACCCCCAGCGGAGGTGCGGCTACGACCTGACGCCGGCCTGGCGCAGCGACCGGCCATCCAGGCGATGCCGACGACGCCACCACCCAGGACCAGAGCCGTGCCTGTGGTAACGGTCCTCCTCGTGGGTTAGCGGCGCTGCGGCACAGCTAACTTGACCCATGGCAGCCTGCCGGACTTCAGCTGCGCGTCGTGTGTCTCGCACAGCACGGCGCGGCACTGGCCGGTACCGAGTGTGATCTCCCAGGCCGCCGCGCCCAGCCGGGTACAGGGTGAGTGCCAGGACGTGATCGTCATCAGGTCCGGGCAGATGATCTTGCGACCCGCACCGCACATTCCGGTGAACTCCTGGCAGCGGTCACAGAACCCGAGCCGCGCGGCATCGCGGTCACGAATCGGCCGGCCGCAGTCGGGGCACGTCCGGCACAGCGCCGGCGCCCGCTGGCCCTGGCGCCGTAGCCACAGCATCCCCAGCGCGCTCGTGGTAACTGCCATGTGTTCCTGCCTCTCGCGACCCTGCGCCGCAGCCCGGCCCGCCAGCCGGGCCAGGGCGCCGGTCAGCCCTGCCAGGCCCTGTTAGGCCGGAATGCGGTCCAGCATTCCGGCGATGAAGATCTTGGTAGCCGGCGAGACAGCCGGGCTCCCGCCCGGCGCGCCCGTGCCAGCCTCGGCGTACTGCGTGCCAGCCGTGACCGCCCGCATCGCCAGCAGGTGCGGCGCGAGCTCCACGGCGAGGCGCCGAGCTTGCTCGGGCGTCAGCGGCGATTCGCAGCCAGCGCTCATGACAGTCCCCACATCCGGCCAGCCCCCGCCAGCCCGGATTCAGCCTGGCACGTCAGTGGACTGTTCGCTACTCAGACGACATGAGTGGCGACTGTCTGTAGCCAGTTGCGGCATTTGCCAATGACCCGCGGCTATCCGGCTGGCGCCGGACGGGCGGGGCTCTAGGGCAAGGCTGCGAGCAACTCGGCCACCGGCTTGCGCCGGCCGGTGTAGAACGGGATCTCCACCCGAGTGTGCCGGCGCGCCCGCGCGCCGCGCAGGTGGCGCATGAGGTCCACGATCCGGTGCAGCTCGTCGGCCTCGAACGCGAGGATCCACTCGTAGTCGTTGAGCGAGAAGCACGCCACCGTGTTGGCGCGGACATCAGGGTAGTCGCGGGCCATCCGGCCGTGCTCCGCCAGCAGCTCGCGCCGCTCCGAGTCCTCGAGCAGGTACCACTCGTAGGAGCGCACGAACGGGTAGACGCTCACGTAATTCTTCGGCTCCTCGCCAGCCAGGAACGCCGGGACGTGACTCTTGTTGAATTCGGCGGGACGATGCAGGCCCAGCACCGACCAGACTGGCTCGCTGGCCCGGCCGAGGCCGGTGCGGCGGAACCTGGCGTACATCTCCTGCAGGTCGTCGGCGGTCGGCCCGATCCACCAGAACAGGTAGTCGGCGTCGGCGCGCAGCCCCTGCACGTCATAGCAGCCACGGGTGATCACGTCCTTGCCCGCCGCGTGCTGGCACAGCTCGCTGACCTCGGCGGCGAGGCCAGGCCGACCGCTCTCGGTCTGCGCCGCTGCTGCCTCCAGCGCACCCGGCGAGATCACCCTGAACACCGACCACATGGTGTATCGGATGAGCGCGTTCAGATCGCGCGCCTTCGGGCGGGCGCCCGGCCCTGGCTCCTGGTTCCCGGTCATGCACTCATGTCTACCAGAGCCGCCGTGACCGGCGGCGGGCCGCAGCCCCTGGTTAAAGCGACGCCACCCTCGCGGGTGCTGGCGTTGCGACACGACGGCTGCCACCCTGATGGTGCTGGCCATCCGGGGCGTGGTGGGGTAAATTGATATCACTATGCTAGCATGCGACCGTACCAAGCTCATGCGGAGGTGGCGGAGTTGGCTTCAGACATTCTGGCCGCTGCGGTTCAGCAGACCGCGCCGACCGGGGCAACCGAGACAGAGGCATACTCAGTGCCAGGCATCCCGGTGCTGATCCTCGGCATCGTGCTCGCCGCCGCGGCGACTGCGCTGACGATCTACGGCGCCTTGGCTCGAAACGCCGTGGTGCTCGGCGCCTTCCTGTACCTTCCGATGGACTTCTGCTTCCACGGGCTGACAGCCGTGGTGCCAGGGGAAGCCCGCGTGCTGCAGCTCTTTGGCGCCTACCGGGGCACGGTGCGCACGCCCGGCCTGCGCTGGGTCAACCCGTTCACCAAACGCCGGAAGGTGTCGGTCCGGGTCCGCAATCACGAGACGCCGATCGCCAAGGTAAACGACGCCGACGGCAACCCGATCGAGATCGCTGCGGTGGTGGTCTGGCAGGTGCAGGACACGGCGAAGGCCATCTACGCCGTCGATGCGTTCCCGCAGTTCGTCGCGACCCAGACCGAGACCGCCGTCCGGCACATCGCGTCCAGCTATCCCTACGACAGCCGCGGCGCGGCGGTCCTGTCGCTGCGTGAGAACGCCGACGAGATCACCGAGCGGCTGTCGGCCGAGATCGCCGCGCGGGTGCAGCCCGCGGGCGTGCGGATCATCGAGTCCCGCCTGACGCGGCTGTCGTATGCACCGGAGATCGCGCAGGCGATGCTGCGCCAGCAGCAGGCGAACGCGGTCGTGGGCGCCCGGACGCGGATCGTCGAGGGCGCTGTTGGCATGGTCCAGCTCGCGCTTCAGCGGCTGGAGGAGGAGGGCGTCATCGCACTGGATGAGGAACGCAAGGCGGCCATGGTGTCCAACCTGCTGGTGGTCTTGTGCAGCGAGCAGGCAACCCAGCAGGTAGTCAATACCGGCTCGCTGTATCAGTGACCGTCTGGCATCGGTGAGCACAGGCACGGAACCACAGTGACTGAGCGCAAGGGCATCCTGCTCCGGCTCGACCCGGCCGTCCACGACGCGCTGAGCCGATGGGCTTCGGATGAGCTGCGGAGCACGAACGCACAGATCGAGTTCCTGCTCCGCCGCGCGCTGGCTGAGGCGGGGCGGCTGCCGACCCGGGCTGCCCCGATGCGACGGCCGGGCCGCCCGCGCGCGGAGTTACCGGGCTCTCACTAGCGAGCCGGACGGCCCCCGCCACCGCACCGCTGCTCGGCTGGTGCTGTTCGCGGTGCCGCGGGCGCCGTAGAGCAACTCGCGTGCGTACGCGTCAGCTCGGACAAGCCGACCTTGCGGCCTACGGAGATCTCGGCGTGGATGCCGCGCGCGAACGTCACCGAGAACGGCCCTGCCGCTGTGCTGTCCGTGACGCCCTCCGGCACCACATACGGGGCGGAGGCGCGCCCAGGTGATTGCCGGTGTCGGCCAGTACCACCCGCCGCGCCGTGACGTTCCCGTGTACGCCGGAGATGACGGCGATCCGGTCAAGCATGATTTATGACACTGCGCGATGACGTCAGGTCCAGATGGCGCAGTCGACGCCGTCGCTGAACCGTTCGGCCAGGGCGGGCAGCCGGCGGGCCGTGCCGGCCGCGACCCGGGTCGCGGTCCACGCGACGGCGGCCGCGTCGAGCACGTCATCGACGCCGACGCGCAACCCGGAAAGGCCGAGGTCGCCAGCGAGCTCGATGCCGTGCGCGGCCAGCAGCTGGCGGCGCCGGACCACGCCCGCCCAGGTGGACTTGCTGTCTGACAGCGGCGCGCCGGCCATCGCTGCGAAGCTCAGCTCGGGATGCGCCTCGACGACCGGGCACGGCGCCCGCTCGCGCCAGCTGTCAACCTGCAGGATCTTGTCCCGCAGCCGGAATGCCTGGCTCGAGATGCCACGGCCCGTCAGCGCCCGGCTCACCGCGAGTGCCTCGGCATACGTATCAGCCTGCAGCGCGGCGCGGACGGGCGTCACGAACACCGACGCCCAGCGCCGCCCCGCCGCCGTCCTCGCCAGCAGGTCCGCCTGCCGCGGGCTGCAGTCGGCCAGCCCGATCGGAATGTCGATCGCGATCGTGCCTGGCGGTCCATCCGCGGCCGCCATGGCGACAAGACCGCCGATCTGCGCGTGCACGACGGCGCGGACGCACCGCCCCGTCAGGGCCACCCCGACCCAGCCTGCCGGGCACGCGTCCACGCCGAGGACCGGGCGCGCCACCACACGGACATGGTGTCAGTACCGGGCCCGGAACGGCGTGTGACCTAGCCGGCCCGCCGACGCGGCACCTTGCCAGGCGGGATGCGGACGCGATGGGCCCGCGCGGGAGAGCCGTCCCGCGCGCATGGATGAGGGCAGGTCATCGCGGGCAGGAGGAGTGTCATGACTGAGCCTTCGCCGCACATCGACTTCGCCAACCTGCCAGCGCCCGAAGAGGGCATTCTGGTCACGCTCTTCATCACCGTCCGCAAGGTGGCACGGTCACGGGACTTCTACTCACGTGTCCTTGGTGGCACGGTGGTCCTCGACGAGAACCCGTGCATCGTCAAGCTGTCCAATTCATGGATCATCATGAACCCCGGAGGGCCGCCGACCCCGGACAAGCCAGGCATCTCCGTGGTCGACTACCAGCCTGGGAACACCACGTCGATCTTCCTGAACTTGCGCGTCGCTGACATCCACGCCTGCTACGAGCAGTGGAAGGCGAAGGGTGCCGAGTTCGTCACGCCGCCAATCGACCGCGACGCAGAGATCCGCTGCTACCTGCGGGATCCAGACGGATACCTGATCGAGGTCGGCCAGGCCACCGGCGTGCTGCACGGCAAGCTCGCCGCAAAGCGCCCGGAGGACCTGCCAGGCTGAACTCGGACGCTGCGTCCACCCCGCTGCTACCCCGACCCGTCCGGGCTGGCGAGGTAGGCGAGCACCTGATCGACCGCCAGCCTGGCGGTGGTAATGCACGCAGGGATGCCGACCCCGTCGTAGGCGGCGCCGCAGACCGCAACGCCGGGAACCGCGGCGACGGCGGCCCTGATCGCGGCCACCCGGTCGAGGTGACCGACGCTGTACTGCGGCAGCCCGCCACCCCAGCGGGTGACCCGCACGTCCACGGGTTCGCCGCGCACGCCCGTGGCGTCGGCGAGGTCGGCGGCGGCGAGCGCGGCGAGTTCGGCGTCGTCGCGCTGCAGCACGACGTCCTCGCCCAGCCGCCCGACCGAGCACCGGACCACGTGCACGCCAGGGTTGTCCCGCCGCAGGTGCGGCCACTTGACGGTGCTGAAGGTGACGGCCTTCACGGCGCGGTCGTCGACCGCGGGCACCAGGAACCCGCTGCCGCTCACCGGCTCGGCGAACGCCGTCACCGGGAATGCGAGCGTGATGATCGCCATGCTCGCGTACTTGATCTCGGCCAGGGCCGTGGCGGCCCGGCCCGCGGCCGCGGCGCCGCTCGCCGCCCCGGCGAGCAGCCTGCTCGCCGGGGTCGCGGGCACAGCGATGATCACCGCGTCCGCATCCAGCCACTCGGGAGCGTGCGCCGAGCCCACGGTCAGCCGCCAGCCGGATGCGGTGCGCGTCAGCTCGCGGACCATCGCACCGGTGCGGATAATCGCGCCCGACTCCGCAGCGAGCGCTGCGGGCAGGCTGCCGAGTCCGCCGGTCAGCGTCGTGAACACCGGCAGCGGCGCAGGCCGGTCGGCGTCGGCAGCGCCCCGGTCCGGCGGCAGCAGCAAGGCGGCGGCTTGTGCCAGCGAGGCATGGCCGCGTGCCGCGCTGGCCAGAGTCGGCAGCGTGGCCTCGAAGGACAGGTCATCACACCGGCCCGCGTAGACGCCGCCGAGCAGCGGTTCCACCAGCCGGTCCACGACCTCGGCCCCGAGCCTGCCGCCGACCCGGCTCGTGACCGACTCGTCGCCGTCCTGCTCGCGGGCCGGCAGCGTGCAGTCCAGCCTGGCCCGGGCGATGCCGGGCGCCGACACGATGCCCGTCGCCGCCAGCTCGTCGAAGTCGGCAGGTACACCCATGAACTGGCGCCGTGGCAGCGGCCGGACGCGGCCGCGGGTCCAGATCCCCGCCGACGTCGTACCCGGCACCTCGAGCGCAGCCGACAGGCCGAGATCGGCGATGAGACCGGTGCCTTCCGGGCGCCGGGCGAGCAGCGCCTCGGCTCCGGCGTCGACGGGCACCCCGGCGACCTCCGACACGGTGAGCTTGCCGCCTAGGCGCGGCGAGCCCTCTAGTACGGTCACGGTCAGGCCGGTGTTCCTGAGCAGGAAGGCAGCCGCAAGGCCAGCGACACCGCCGCCGATGACCGCTACCGAAGCCCGGCCGGGCAAGCCCGCGGCTGGTGGTGCCGACGGCCTGGGCGCAGCCGGGGGCATCACGCCGGCTCTCGGGCCAGCGCCGTCGCCGTCCAGTCAAACTCGGCGCCGATGCGCAGCAGGCTCGATCGCGTGCCCTCGTCACACAGCGCGCCGCGCGCGCCCGCCTCGTAGCACTGCTGCGGACCGACGCCAAGCTGCGCGGCCGCGGCGTAGTCCGCGGCCAGGTCGGTACCGAACATGGCCGGGTCGTCGGTGGACACCGAGCACGGGACGCCGGCCGCGACGAGCGCGGGCAGCGGGTGCTCCGCGAGCGATGGCACCACCCCGGTGCGCAGGTTCGAGATCGGGCACACGTCGAGCACGATTCCCCGGTCGGCGAGCTCGCGGACCAGCCCTGGATCCTCGATCGCGCGAACGCCATGCCGGAGCCGGACCGGCCGGAGCTGCAGGGCGCCGCGGATCGACGGAACGCCGGCCGCCTCGCCCGCGTGCGGGACCGAGCCGAGGCCACCGTCGCGGGCGATCGCGAAGGCACGCGCGAACGGCTCCGGCGGACACTCGGCCTCCCTGCCCCCCAGGCCGAGGCCGACGACGCCGCGGTCTGCATAGGCCACCGCGTATCGCGCGGTCAGCTCGGCGGCCTCGACCGGGTAGCTGCGGTTGATGTCCGGCGTGAGCCGGACCTGGACGCCGTGCACCTCCAGGGCCTCCTGAACGCCGTCGCAGTAGCCCGAGTAGACCTCGTCCCAGCCCGCTCCCCTCGCCACGTGCTCAGACGGCGCGATGATGCCTTCCAGGTACACCCCGCCGTGGCTGGCCGCCTCGGCCGCGTAGTCGACAAGGATCTGGCGGAAGTCGCGGTCCCGCCGCAGCGCACCCGTGGTGAGCTGCCACACCCGCAGGAAGTGCGCGAAGTCGGTGAACTCATAGAGCCGCAGCAGGTCCGCCTCGGTGGCGGCCGGCAGCAGCACGTCGTTGCGCCTGGCGATCTGCAGCAGCGTTCCGGCCCGGACGGTTCCCTCCAGGTGGACATGCAGCTCGATCTTCGGAAACGTCACGGCACCGATTATCGCTGGCCGCGGGCTAGTGCCCGAAACGTTATCGGGCTGGCCGGAACCGCCGGCGCGGCGGCCACGTCCGACGTGCATGACTCGCACGGTTCTCGTCCGGCGCGGCGCATTCGCCGCCGCCATCCTGCTCGCAGGCTGCCTGCTCCTCACCGCGTGCGGGGGCAGCAGCAGCACGTCCTCGCCGGCCACGGCGTCCGCACCGGGCTCACTGTCGCACGCCGAACACCAGAATGCCGCGGCCGGCCCGGCCTTCAACGGCTCGGTCGCTGCCCCGGCCGTGCGCCCCGTCGGTGGCAGCGCGGGCAGCAGCTCGGCGGGCAGCAGCTCGGCCACGCTGACGGCAGGCCTCACCCCCGCCAATCAGAGCATCGTCTACACCGCGTCCATCGAGCTGCGCGCGGCTAACGTCAGCGCGATCGCACGGCGGATCACGGGCATCGTCGAGTCGGCCGGTGGCTACATCTCAGCCGAGACGGCCGGCTCGGCCCGCTCGGCCCGCACCGGCCAGACGATCGACATCACGCTGAAGATCCCCGTTCCCGCCTATGCGGCAGTGCTCGGACAGCTGTCCTCACCCGCCCTGGGCACCCAGCTGAGCATGCATCAGCAGGCGACCGACGTGACCCAGGAGGTGGCGAACGTCAGCAGCCTCGTGACGTCGGAGCAGGCCGCCATCACGGCGCTGGACGGCCTGCTGCAGCGCGCCGCGTCGGTATCCGATCTGCTGCAGGTCCAGCAGCAGATCAGCGCCGACGAGTCGATCCTCAACTCGCTGCAGGCTCAGCAGCGAGCGCTCGACGACGAGACGAGCTACGCGACGGTGAGCATGACGCTGGTGCCGTCGCCGCACGTGGTGCCGCCGAAGAAGCCGGCCGGGCACAGCTTCCTGACCGGGCTGCGGTCCGGCTGGCGGGCGCTGCGGCACGCGGCGGGCTGGCTGGCGACAGCGCTCGGGGCGGTGCTGCCGTTCCTGGCCATCCTCGCCGTGCTCACTGCGCTCGGCTATGCGGGCAGGCGCCGCTACCTGCGCCGCCGGGTCCGGCCGTCGGCCGCCGAGTGAGCGGGCCGCCGCGCGGTAGAGGGTAATCCCGGCACAGTGCTGGCGGTCAGGCTGACCGGGCGGACTCGGTGTGCACCAGCTCGGTCAGCCTGGCCAGCACGTCCGGATCAGTCTCCGGGAGGACGCCGTGGCCGAGGTTGAAGATGTGGCCCTCGGCTGTCCGGCCCCGGTCGAGCACCTGCAGCGCCCGCCGCTTGATGACCTCCCAGGGAGCCATCAGGATGACGGGGTCGAGATTGCCCTGCAGCGCCTTGCCGGGCTCGACCCGGCTGACCGCCTCGTCCAGTGGTACCCGCCAGTCCACCCCCACGACGTCAGCCCCGGCCTCGCCCATGGCGCCGAGCAGCTCGCCGGTGCTGACCCCGAAGTGGATCCGCGGCACGCCGGTGTCGGCGAGCGCTTCGAAGATCCGCCGGCTGTAGGGCAACACGCTGGCGCGGTAGTCGTCCAGGCTCAGGGACCCGGCCCAGGAGTCGAATAGCTGGATGGCGGCCGCTCCGGCGGCGACCTGGGTCCGCAGGAAGCCGATGGTGATCTCGGTGAGCCTGCTCATCAGGTCTGCCCACAGGGCGGGCGCGCTGTACATGAGCGTCTTGGTCAGCTCGAAGTTCTTGGACGGGCCGCCCTCCACCAGGTAGCTCGCGAGGGTAAACGGGCCGCCGGCGAACCCGATCAGGGGCTTGCCGTTCAGCTCGCCGACCAGGCTGGTCACGGCCGCAGACAAATACGGGACGTCCTCGGACTGCAGCGGCCGAAGTTTGGCCACATCGGCGGCGGACCGGACCGGATGGTCCACCACCGGGCCGGTGCCCGGCCGGATGTCGATGTCGACGCCGATCGCGCGCAGCGGGAGGACGATGTCGCTGAACAAGATCGCTGCGTCTACGTCGTAGCGACGGATTGGCTGGAGCGTGATCTCGATGATCAGCTCGGCGTTCGAGCAGGCGTCCAGCATCTTTTTCTCGGTCCGCAGCGCCCGGTACTCGGGCAGCGACCGGCCAGCCTGGCGCATGTACCAGACGGGCGTATACGGCACCTTCTGCCGGCGACATGCCAGCAGGAACGGCGATTCTTGGGCTGTCGGTGTCACTCCAGGATGATGCCACAAGCGCGGCTTCCGACTGGCTGCCCGGCGACGCCAACCGTGACACGCCGCTATGGATCCAGGGCTTAGCCCTCGTGTCGTGTCAGCATCGTTAGCTGAGCGGCGCGTTATGGAGGCTCCGATGACCGAGATCATCCGGCACTGTCCTGACTGCGGCCGGGGCCGTTTGTTCGCCCAGCATCACGGCCTCGCCGGGCGCTGCCCCGACAGCGTCGACGAGTGCTGCCCCGAGTGGTACTGCGTCGTCTGCGGAGCGACGCTGGTGATCGGCGCCGTGCCCGCCGCGTTCGGCGCGGACGCGGTGCCTGGCCGGCGCGATCGCGTGGCGTGACAGCCCGCTGCCCGCGCCACGAACCCCGGCCAGCAATCCCGCCCAGCAGGCCATGAGCACCCACTCTGGTCACCCGGGCGGCTCCGGCCGGGCCGACCGTGGCCAGTCTCCGGCCGAGGACGAGTTCCGCCGCGCGGTGGCGGAGGTCGAGACGGCCATAGCCGCGCAGCGCCTGCTCAGGGCCGAGCTCAGGGTCGATACCGAGACGCCGCCGCGGCGGCTCGCCCCGTTCGCCTACGCGGTCGCGGCTGCCGCCTCGGCCACGCCCGGCGACCCCGACGATGAGATCGGCTGGGGCCGGTTCGTGCTGCTGTTTGACGAAGCGGGTCAAGCTGGCTGGGATGGGAAGCATCGCATCATCGGCTACGTCCGGGCTGAGCTCGAGCCGGACATTGGGGCCGACCCACTCATCAACGAGGTTGGCTGGAGCTGGCTCATCGAGGCGCTGGATAGCCGGACAACCGGTTACAGGAACATCAGCGGGACCGTGACGACCGTCGTGACCCAGGGCTTTGGCCGCAAGCAAGACGAGCCGACCTCGACCAGCTTCGAGCTGCGCGCGTCGTGGTCACCGGGGGCGACCCATGAGGCGGCGTCCGGACTCGGCGGGCATCTGGCCGCCTGGTGCGACGTCGTGTGCGTGGCCGCTGGGCTGCCGCCGCCAGCACCGGGAGTCGCGGCACTGCGGCCCCGTAGGCCGCACCCATGACCAGCGTTCCGGATAGCCGGCAGCACACCGACGCCAGCGTGGGCGACGCCGAGCGGCAGGTGGAGTTGCTGCTCGAACCGCGCGACGGACTCCCGCCGCTCGTGACGAGCCCAGGCCAGCTCGCCGCCGCGGCCGCTGCCCTGGCCGACGGCACCGGCCCGGTGGCCGTCGACGCCGAGCGGGCGTCAGGCTTCCGATACGGGCAGCGCGCCTTCCTCGTCCAGTTCCGCCGCGAGAGTGCCGGGACGGTGCTCGTCGACCCGGTGGCCTGCCCGGATCTGTCCGGGCTGGACGTGGCCCTCGGCGATACCGAGGCTGTGCTGCACGCGGCCTCGCAGGACCTGCCGTGCCTGGCCGAGCTCGGCTACCGGCCGCGCCGCCTGTTCGACACCGAAGTAGCCGGGCGGCTCCTCGGCTGTCCGAGGGTCGGGCTCGCCGCGCTGGTCGAGGCCATGCTGGGCCTGCGTCTGGAGAAGACGCACTCGGCGGCCGATTGGTCGACGAGGCCGCTGCCGGCGGAATGGCTCAAGTACGCGGCGCTCGACGTGGAGGTCCTGGTCGAGCTGCGGGACGTGCTCGCGGTGCAGCTCGCCGCGCACGGCAAGATCGAGTGGGCCGAGCAGGAATTCGCCGCGGTGCTCGCGGCCGGGCCGAGCCCGCCGCGCGCCGACCCCTGGCGGCGGACATCGGGCATCCACCAGGTGCGCAACCGGCGCGGGCTGGCGGTTGTGCGCGAGCTCTGGCTCGAGCGGGACAAGATCGCCCGGCGGCGCGACATGTCTCCGACGAGGGTGCTCCCGGACGCTGCGATCGTCGAGGCGGCCGGGGTGCTGCCGGGCGGAGCGGCTGAGCTGGCCAGCATTGCGGGCTTCGGCGGGCGCAACGCACGACGCCACGAGGCCGAGTGGCTGCGCGCAATCGGCCGGGCCCGGGCTCTTCCG
>JASHSZ010000470.1 GCA_030040815.1 Streptosporangiaceae bacterium | reverse complement strand
GCGAAGAGGATGTCGACCCCTTCGGCCTTCATGGCACGTGCTATGGCTCCGGCGACGTTCATCGGTTGGGCCCCCTGCTCGTCGGATAAGGCTGCCACCGCTCCAGACTGACGCGCGTCAGCACGGACGGGTTGACACAACTCAGCGGCCAGCGGCCGCGAAGCACCAGAGCCACCTCGCGACCAACCCGGCGTCTGGTCTCCGGACGCATCCGGGTAGTGGCCGAGGCGACGTGGGGAGTGACCAGCACATTCGGCATGGTGAGCAGCGGGTTGTCTGGCTCCGGCGGCTCCGGCTCGAGCACGTCAAGGCCGGCACCGGCGATGGTCCCCTCGTCCAACGCTTTGATGAGGGCCTGCTCATCGATGATTGACCCGCGTGCCGTGTTGATGAGGATGGCGGTCGGCTTCATCCGGCTCAGCGCCCCTGCGTCAAAGGCATGCTCGGTCTCGGCGTTGTGCGGGACGTGGATGGACACGAAGTCGCTGCGCTCCAGCAGCTCACCGAAGCCCACCGGCTCCACCCCGGCGCCAGTGATCTCCAGTTCGCTGACGTACGGGTCGTGAGCGATCAGGTGCAGGCCGAAAGCCCTGGCGCGCCGGGCGGTACAGCGGGCCACGTTGCCGAATCCGTACAGCCCCAGCGTCTGGCCCAGCAGCCGCGGACGTGCGGAGAGCAGCTGCCTGCCCTCCCACCACCGGCCGTCAGCCGCTATGCGGGCCATGGTCGACGTCATCCGCGCCGTGTCGAGCAGCAGCATCATCGCGTGATCGGCGACTTCCTCGATGAACACGTCCGGGACATTGGTCACGACGATGCCAGCCGCGGTGGCAGCGTCGACGTCGACCATGTCCACGCCGACGCTGCCGACGCCGATCACCACGCACCGTTGCAGCGCGCCGATAACCTCGGCATCAATGCGCATGCCCCACGAGGTCATGATCGCGTCCGCGTCACGGACACCCTCGATGAACTCGGGACGGGTGTTGGCCTGGACCTCGACGATGTCCGCGATCGGTCCGAGCGCTTCTAGCTCGAAGGACCAGTCGTGCGGGGCGGTCTGGTCCAGCGCGTGCTTCGGCACCCGTACGGCGACCTTCTTGCGCGCCATGTCCTGCCCTGCTCTCCATCGGAGGAGCTGTGCCTGCTGCTACTCCGACGAT
Organism: Streptosporangiaceae bacterium; assembly: GCA_030040815.1. Next base: position 5,080 of record JASHSZ010000470.1, on the reverse strand, counting down.
TCCAGGAAACGCGCACCAGAACTACCCCCGCGGCCGCGCGCACCGACGCCACCTAAGTCCCCCGCGCCTTGCAAGGCCCGGCGGCGGCCCGGTGCCGGTCGAACCCCACCGGCGGTGTCCACGCAACGCGCCGCACCGTGACCGGTTCGAGATGTGATTACAGCCTGCCTGCCCGATATATGGCATCGCCCCGCGTGGCGCGTCACTTCCCAAGCGAGAACGGCGGGCCCCAACCCGCGCCCTTTATCAACAGGCTCTAAGACCCGCGCGAAGCGGATACCCGTGCGGCTTCAGGGGAGAATGCACTGCGTGACTGCGCGATCGACCGGGAAGGCGTTTGTCATCATCGGCGGTGGCGTCGCGGGAGGCAACGCGGCCGCGACCCTGCGGGACGAAGGGTTCTCGGGGCCGGTGGTACTCATCAGCCGGGAACCCGGCATCCCATTTGGTCGCCCGCCGCTGTCGAAGACGTATCTGCGCTCAGAGGAAGATCTCGATGGCTGGTACGTCAGGCCAGCCGGCTGGTATACGGACCACGATGTCGAGCTTCGCCGCGAAACGGCGGTGGCAGTCGATCCGGCCGGCCACACCGTCACGCTGGAATCGGGCGAGGAACTCGGCTACCAGCGCGTGCTGATAGCGACCGGCGGACGCAACCGGCAGCTCAGGCTGCCGGGCGCGGACCTGCCGGGGATTCACCAGCTGCGCACGGTGGCCGAGTGTGACGCGATCAAGCGCGAGGTGGCGCCGGGACGACGCGCGGTTATCGTGGGCATGGGGTTCATCGGCTGCGAGGTCGCGGCCTCGCTGACCCAGCTCGGAGTGCGGGTGACCGCGGTGTTTGGCGGCCATGCTCCGCTGGATCCGGTTCTCGGCGACCAGGTCGGCGCCCTGATCGCCGACATTCACCGCCAGCACGGCGTCGAACTGCTCGCTGGCGAGAATGCCGCGGCCTTCGAGGGCACCAGCCGGCTGGAAGCGGTCGTGACGACCGGCGGTGAGCGGATCCCGTGCGACTTCGCCGTAGCTGGCGTCGGCATCGAACCCGACTTTCCCGCGGTCGCCGTCGCACAGCAGAACGGGATACTCGCGGACCAGTTCTGCCGGGCCAGCGCGGCTGACGTCTATGCAGCCGGAGACGTAGCGAACCAGCTACATCCGCTGTTCGGGCGGGTCCGCGTGGAGCACTACAACAACGCAGAGAAGCAGGGCGCCGCCGCCGCCAGGTCCATGCTGGGCTCGACTGAGCCTTACGACTACCTCCACACCTTCTGGTCCGATCAGTATGAGCACAAGATCGAGTACGCCGGTCACGCCACCAGGTGGGATGACTTCGTGGTCCGCGGCAGCGTGGCGGCAGCACAGCTGATCGGCTTCTACCTGGCGGGCGGAGTGGTGCTGGCCGCGGTCGGCCTGGACCGCGGCGGTGATCCCGAGCTCGACGTCGACGGGGAGATGGCGGCCAGCGCCCGGCTCGTGGCGACCCGAGCCCGGCCCGATCCCGCCGCGCTCGCCGACGACGGCACGGACCTGTGGTCGCTCGGCCCCGCAAACGGAACGCCGTAACTAGGCGTTCGAGAACAGCGGGATATTCGCCCCGCTCACCGCCGCGAGCGGGCTGTCCAGCAGCGCCACGATCAGCGCTGCCATGTCGGCCGGGGTCAGTCCTGGCCGCAGCGCCGGGTTGGCGCGGCGCAGCATCTCGGTGTCGACAGCCCCGGGACTCAGGCAAACCGCGCTGATGCCATGCTGCTTGCCCTCGACCGCGATCGCCTCGGTGAGCCCGATGACGCCGTACTTGGACACGTTGTATGCGGCCAACCCGGGGAACTTCTCGGTTGCGTACACCCCGGACAGCGACCCGAGGGTGACGATCCGGCCCTGGCCGGCCCGCGTCATCGCGGTGAACGCCGCACGACAGCACAGGAAGGTGCCGGTCAGGTTGACGCCCAGCGTCTCGTCCCAGAGGGCGGACGTCGTTTCGGGGAACGGCCTGGACGTCAGCACCCCGGCCGCGCATACGAGCACGCCGAGGTCGCCGATGCCAGTGACCGTACCAAACAGCCGTCCGACTGCGGCCTCGCTGCTCACGTCCGTCGGGACCGGGGTCGCCCTGCCGCCTGCGTCCTCGATCCGGCTCGCCACGCTGTCGAGAGCCTGCTGATCACGGGCGGCCAGCACCACGTGAGCGCCGGCCTCGGCCACCGCCACGGCGGTGGCCGCCCCGATCCCTCGGCTGGCGCCAGTGATCACCGCGACCCGTCCCGCCAGCCACCGGCCGCTTGTACCGTGCGGGTGCCCCGCGGGCGGGCGCTCCGCAGGCTCACCCACCAGCCACTCGCTGGTACAGACGCTCGTGTGCGTCCAGGCTCAGTTCCAGATCAAGCTGGTTCTCGGCGTGCTCCCGGCACGCTGACCGGGACATCGCGGCCGCCTGTGAGACTGCCTGGGCTGCAGCACGCAGGTTGTCGGCCGGCACCAGGAACCCCGTTACCCCATCCATGATCACCTCGCTGAGTCCGCCGCGCCGGAATGCGACCACGGGGGTTCCGCACGCCTGCGCCTCGGCAGCGGCCATCCCGAAGGGCTCGTCCCAGCGGGCCGGACAGACCACCACGGCCGCTCTGGCCATGGCCTCCCACAACGAGGTGCGCGGCACTGCATCGTGGACGGTCACCCCAGGCCAGCCTCGCCGCCGGTCGATCCGCTCCCGGCTGTAGTCAGGATCGTAGACGTCGCCATACACGTCGATCGGCAAACCGGCCGCGCGCGCGATGTCGATCGCCTCGGCGGCGCCCTTCTCAGGGCTCAGCCGCCCGGCAAACAGCGCGCCAGTCCCGGCCGCCCCAGACCAGCGGATAACGGCGGTGGGCGGATACGGCGGCAGGATCGCGTCGACACGGACAATCCGGCGCCAGGCGCCGGCCTGGAACGCCGACACCGCGGCGATCGCCGGCGCCCGGCTGCCGCGGCCAGCCTGCGCAAGCGCGGCCGACACGGACTCATCCGGTGGCAGGTGCAGCGTGTGCACGACCGGCGAGGGCAGCGCCGTCGCGAGCCGGACGGCGGGAGCGTCGAAGGCGTGATTGTGGATGACGTCGTAACGGGTGAGCCGCATGGCCGCATACGCGGCGGCGAAAGCGGACTCCGCTGCCGCCGCCCCGGCTGCCGACGCTTCCGCTGGTGCGGTGCCCACCGGCCCGAACGCCCGGTAGAGGGTGCCCGCCAAAGCGGCGGGGTCAATCCCGGTATCGATGACCTCGACCCCTGGAATCTCTGATCCGGAAGCGGCGTAGACGTGCACCTCGTGCCCCCGCCCGGCCAGCCCGCAGGCGAGGTCGGACACGAACGCCTGCGAGCCGCCGCGCTGGGGCTCCCGGATCGCGCTCACCAGCGGCGCCATGATCGCGATCCTCATCCGTCCAGCACCTTGAAGGCCAGGTCCCGTGGCGGGTTGACGCCGAGCAGCTCGAAGGGAACTGTCGGCGACCCGCGACGGCGGACCTCGTCGGACGCATCGGGGTAGAAGATCTCCGCCAGCTCCACAGCCTCGTGATAGCTGCCGAACTCCAGTGACATGGGGCCGGGGAAGCTGACATGCCGGTACCCGCGAGCCGCGAGCCAGTCAAGGTGGTTTGGCCAGATCAGGGCCACGCACCCGGCTGGCCGGCACACCCGCTCCATCTCGGACAGCCCTGTTTCGCCGCCATGCTCCGGCGCAGGAGTGAACGCCGAGCACGCGACGACCAGGTCGGCGAAGTCGTCAGGCAGCGGCAGTTCGTCGAAGAACCCGCGCACTACGCGTACCCGGTCCCCGTGATCGGCGGCCGCGAGCTTTCGGCGCAAGATCCGGCGCAACGGCCCCGCGGGCTCCACCGCCACGATGTGCTGCGCACGCTCGATGAGCTGCATCGTCAGCCGTCCCGAACCCGCGCCCACCTCGGCGATCTGGTTCAGGTCGTGCGGCAGCCAGCTCACGACCTGCGGATGAAGCCGCTCGGCAGTGGCCAGCCTGTCATAAAGCCGTGGCTCGAGCCGGTACAGCAATTCCCAGGCGAGGGCCATGTCCTGGTGCGGATCACCACCGCCTGGCGGGAGAAACCGGCTCGCCTCGGCCCGGGTGAAAACAGCCAGGTTCGCGGCCGCGTAGCGGCTGCGCAGCTGCGTGCGGGCGGGCGCGTCAGGCCTCGGCACCAACTTCGGCCCAGTTCTTATCGGTCTCCCAGACCCGGACCGACCGCAGCAGCCCGTCGGGAAACTCCGAGTGCAGCCGCTCCCAGAATGCGCTGGCCAGGTTCTCGGTTGTCGGGATGCGCCCCTTGAGCCACGGCACGTCGGTGTTCAGATTGCGATGATCCACGTCGTGGATGACCTGCCTGCCGATGACGTCCGAGAGCGACTTCAGGTCCCAGACGTAGCCGGTGGCGTGATCGACCTCGCCGGCTACGACGACCTCCACCACATAGTTGTGCCCGTGCAGATTCGCGCACTTCCCGAACAAGCGCCGGTTCTCTTCGTCGGACAGGTCCGGGTCGCAGAGCTGGTGCGCGGCGTTGAAAGTTTCGCGGCGGCCGACTAGGACGACCATATGCTTTGTCCTCTTTCGAAATCACCCGACGCCGGCGAACGGCATCCAGCCAGTCGGCCGACGGCGACAGCCGCTGGCTGGCACCAGCGCGCGACTGGCTGAGCGCGACTTCGAGCCACGGCATGACGATCACGGCACCGTCCTTATCCGCAATTGCCCGTTCCGCCGCTTGGCGAAACTGCCGCCCGAGGTCCTTGCCCCGCGCGCCGCGCTGATCTGAGCCTGGTCGGCGTATCCGCGTCGTCCTGCGAGAGCATTGGCCGGTGGAAGTGCGCCGGGAAGATGGCCGCGTGATCGCACTGGAGCTGGTGGGTGATCGCGACGCGACACCGGTTGTTGTCTGTCACGGGCTGGCTGACTCACGGCTGGCCGCGCAGTGGTTCCGGCCCGCGGCGGAGGAACTGGGACTGTGCATGATCGCCCCGGACCGCCCGGGCATCGGCGGCAGCAGCCGTCGGTGGCTGGGCCAGCTTGCGGACTGGGCGGAGGACG
>JASHSZ010000469.1 GCA_030040815.1 Streptosporangiaceae bacterium | reverse complement strand
GCTGGACGTCGGCGAGCAAACCGCATACGAGCAGCTGGCGGCCGGCGAGATCAACACCTTCTACCAGGCGGCGAAGCACAAATTTGACATCGATCCTGGATTCGCCGACCGGTCCCGGCGCCGCGTCGTCGCGCTGCAATCCGGTGACCCGGAGACGCTGCGGCTATGGCAGCTCCTGGTCGGCGACAGCGAGCAGTACTACCGCACCATCTACGAGCGGCTGGGCATCACGCTGACCGACGCCGACGTAGCGCCGGAGAGCTTCTACAACGACATGCTGGCCGACGTGTGCGATGAGCTGGAGTCACTCGGTGTGGCGGTGATCAGCGACGGCGCCCTGTGCGCGTACCCGCCGGGGTTCACCGCGCGGGACGGCAGCCCGCTGCCGATCATCTTGCGCAAGAGCGACGGCGGCTATGGCTATGACGCCACGGACATGGCGGCCATTCGGTACCGCATCCGCGACCTCAAGGCTGACCGGCTGATCTATGTGGTTGGCTCGGAGCAGTCCCTGCACTTCGCCATGATCTTCGCGGTGGCTCGGCAAGCGCACTGGCTCGCGGACACGGTACGGGCGGAACACGCTGCCATCGGCATGGTCGCCGGCGCGGACGGCAAGCGGTTCCGCACCCGATCAGGAGACTCGGTCAGGCTGGTCACGCTGATCGACGAGGCGGTCGAGCGAGCCGAGGAGGTCATCAGGGATCGCTACGACGATCCGGAGCAGCGGCATCAGATCGCCCTTGAGGTCGGGACCGGGGCGCTGAAATACGCAGATCTCTCGGTCGCCCGGGATTCCAATTACGTGCTGGACTTCGACCGGCTGCTCGCGCTGACCGGCAACACCGGACCATACCTGCAGTACGCCGCCGCCCGAATCCGGTCGATCTTCGCCAGGGCCGGCCTCGATCCCATGGCGGTGAGCCCAGGCCCGATCCTCCTCGGCAGCAGGGCCGAACGGGCACTGGCGCTCCGGCTGCTCGGGTTCGGCCGGGCCGTTGAGGACGTGACGGTGGCCGCCGAGCCGCACAAACTGGCCGCATTCCTCTTCGACACGGCCAGCGCGTTCACCACGTTCTACGAGCAGTGCCCGGTCCTCACCGCAGCATCGCAAACCAGACAGAGCAGGCTGGCCCTGTGCGCGCTGTCGCTGCGAGTCCTGGTCACTGGCCTCGGGCTGCTGGGCATCAGCGTGCCAGCGCGCATGTAGCGAGGCCGTCTCGGGCCCTGAAGGATATTCGGGGGCAGTTCCCGGGAAGCTCTCAGGTCACTGGACCTACTTACCCATAGTCGACGGACAGGATGAGGGCCATGGACGACGACACCATGGACTTCGGTCCGGGCAACCAGAGCAACCAGAGCGGCCAGGGCAAGCAGAGCGGCCAGGGCAAGCAGAGCGGCCAGGGCAAGCAGAGCGGCCAGGGGCGGTCCCCGCGCTGGTAAGGCCGGACCAAGCGAATCATCACGACCTCGGCAGCCGGGGCCGTGCTGCTCGGCAGCGGCGCCGCGATCGGCGTCGCGCTGACTGGCGGCGCCTCGGCTTCGACGGGCTCCCCGCCGGTCAGCACCGCGAATAACGGCACGGCCGCGACGCCGAGCTCCAGCACCAGCACGGGCACCGGCAGCAGCACGGGCACCGGCCCGTCCCGCTGCACCAAGCTCGTCGAGGAACTCGTCCTCGGCAACCATCTCAAGCTCGCGACCAGGCTGCACGCGCTGTGCACCCATCCGCTGCTGCGGCTCGCCCTCGTCGGCGGGGAACACGGCACGGTGACCTTCAATAGCAAGTCCGGACCCATCACGGCCGTGTTCGAGCGGGGGACCGTGGAGTCCGACACTGGCTCGGTCATCACCGTCACCGCACAAGACGGGACGACGTGGACCTGGGACCTCGTGAGCAACACGATCGTCCGGCAGGCGGGCAAGCCCGCGACGGTCGGCATGGGCGACCAGGTGTTCGTCATCGGCACGCTGGTCAGCGGCTTCAACGACGCGCGGCTCATCCGGATCCGCAGCACTTCCTAGCCGACCGCGCCAGGGCAAGGGCCTGCCGACAGGGCAGGTCCTTGCCCTGCGCCGGTAACTGCGGCAAACGGCGGCAAACGGCAGGGTCCATACTCGCGCTCGTGCGGGTAGCCTCGGACGCTGAGCGCTCGACGCCACGACCAGGACGCCATGACAGATAACGACCGGATACCACAGGTGCTCGTCGTCGACGACGAGCCGAACATCCGCGAGCTTGTGCAGGTCGCACTCAAGTTCCACGGCTGCTCGGTGACCACGGCCAGCACCGCCAGGGAAGCGCTGCGACAGGCGGACGCGACCAGGCCAGACCTGATCGTGCTGGACGTCATGCTTCCGGACCTGGATGGATTCGAAGTGTGCAGGCGGCTCAGGGCGGCCGGCAACGAGGTGCCCGTCATCTTCCTGACCGCGCGCGACACCTCCTCGGACACTGTCACCGGGCTGGCACTCGGCGGGGATGACTACGTCACCAAGCCCTTCTCGGTTGAGGCTCTGGTCGCGCGCGTCCGGGCCGTGCTGCGCCGCGCGTCCCGGACGGCTGCCGCGGATCAGCCCGACCGGGCGGGGGCGCTGCTGCGGGTGGCGGATCTCGAGCTGGACGAGGACCGCTGGACCGTGCGCCGGGCCGGTATACCCGTCGAGCTGTCGCCGACCGAGTTCCGGCTCCTGGCCTATCTCATGCGGCACGAGGGCCTGGTGCTGACCAGGGCTCAGCTGCTGGAGAACATCTGGGGGTGGGATTACTCCGGGGCCTCCCAGATTGTCGAGACCTACGTGAGTTACCTGCGCCGCAAGCTCGACCCGCTGGGGCCGCCGCTCATCCACACCCAACGCGGCGTCGGCTACAGCCTGCGACCAGAGCGCGGCGCCGAGCGCTCGGACGGGCCACCGTAGGTGCGCCGCCGCAAGCTCTCCCTGCGAGGCCGGATGCTGGTGATGCTCGTCGCGGTCACCCTCGTCTTGCTGGTGATCATGGGCTCGGTCAGCGCGTACCTGGTGATCACCCGGGCGAACGCACAGACGGCTTCCCGCAACGTGACGCTGAACGGGGCCGCCACGCTTCTCGCCAAGGACCCGCTGGCGGCACAGAACGAGAGCCAGACCGGCTACGCCGCCGTCGAGGTACCGATTGCGGCGCCATCCGACGTTGTGTCGCTGACCAGGGACGCGCTGACGATCCGGCTGTCGGCGGCCGTCGCCCGGTGGCTCACGGGCACCGCGGTCGCTCAGGCCGTGACGCTGGCCGAGCACGGCCACCGCCATGAGGCCGTCGCAATTCTGGAGGGGCTCGACTGCAAGCAGCTGCCCAGAGCCGGCTGCAAGCCGGTCGACCTGGCCCCAGGCGTCGCCGTGGTCAGCCGGTTCGCAAAGATCGGCGCCGACCAGGGCCTGCCGGGCCGGGGTGCAATCCTTTTTGTCGGCACAGACGTCAGCACGAGCAGCAGCCAGGTCCGTGACTTCGTCATCGCCGAGGTGATCACTGGCATGACACTGATCGTGCTGCTGGCGCTCGGCGGCGAGTGGCTGATCGGCAGGGGCCTGGAGCCGCTCGACGAGATGACCAGAACGGCCAACGAGATCACCTCGGGTGGCGACCTCACCGCCCGGATGGCGGACGATGGCGACCGGACCGAGATCGGCCGGCTCGGTGCGGCCATCAATACCATGCTCGACCGGATCCAGCAGGCGTTCACCTCGCGGCTGCGGTCCGAGCAGAAGGTCCGTCAGTTCGCCGCCGATGCATCGCACGAGCTGCGCACCCCGCTCACCACGATCCGTGGCTACGCCGAGCTGTACCGGCAGGGCGCACTGGGCCCGGACGAGCTGCCAAACGCTATGCGCCGGATTGAGCAGGAATCTGAGCGGATGAGCATGCTCGTGTCCGAACTCCTCGAACTCGCGCGGCTCGACCGAACCTCCTCGCTGGACCTGGCCGAGACAGACCTCGCCAGCCTGGTGCGCGACGCCGTCGCCGATGCGATCGCCGTCGAGCCGGGGCGCCCGGTGCACGCCGAAGCCCCGGCCCGCCTAGTCGCCGTCGTAGACGAGGCACGGATCCGGCAGGTGCTAGCGAACCTCCTGGGCAACGTCCGGGAGCACACGCCGCCGGGCACGCCTGCGGTGGTGCGGCTAGCCGAGGCCCGCGGCGGCGTGTTGATTGAGGTTGCCGATGCCGGGCCCGGCATGTCGCCGGAGGACGCGGCCCGCGCCTTCGACCGGTTCCACCGGGCCGGGCCACCACCGGACGAGCCGGCCGCCACCGGACGAGACCACTACCAGGAGGGGAACGGGGCCGACAGGGATACCGCGCCTTATCCGGTCGCGGTCGGCCCTCAACTCGGGGGCCGCGGATCTGGCTCGCAGCGCGTCCCCTTCCCGCCGCGGAACCGAGGCAGCGCGGCGCCCGGCGGCATCGGGCGCGGACGTGCCGAGCGGACCAGCGGCAGCGGCCTGGGGCTGTCGATCGTGCAGGCCATCGCCACCGCGCACGGCGGCCGGGCGACACTCGACTCGGTCGAGGGCCGCGGCACCAGCGTGCGCATCTGGCTGCCGGTCAGGACCGTTCGGTAGGCCCGTCCTCGCCGCCGTCGGCTGCCTCGTCCGAGGCGGGATCGGGCAGGTGCGAGAACAGGTAATAGACGGCCAGCAGTCCGAAGATGATGAGCGCCGCGACCGGAGCGAAGAGCCCGATGATCGTCCCGGCCAGGTAGCCCGCGTTTCCAGCGGTGAAGCGCAGGGTCGACAGCCGGGGCGTCCGCACCCGGCGGCGCGCCCCGAGCTCGTGCTGATGTGCCGCCAGGTAGAACCACAGCGACGCGAAGGTGACCGCAATCGCGATCATCACCAGCCCGTACGTGACGGCAGCGACCTTGCCCGCGGCACTGTCGTTCAGGTGATCCGCGACGAGCGCCGTCGGGAACGGGATCGCGACGACTCCCATGAGCAGGAGCAAATTCAGCACGAGAACGGGCCGGTTCACCCTGGTCACCGCCGAGAGCATCCAGTGGTGGTTCAGCCACATGATCCCGATGGTCAGGAAGCTCACCACATAAGCCAGGTAGGCGGGCCACTGGTGCAGCAGCGAGCGGGTGTCAAGTGAGCGAGCGGTCGCGGTCGCGATCGGCAGCAGGTTGAAAACCAGCACCGTGATCGCGACGGCAAACACGCCATCGCTGAACGACTCAGCTCGCCGGGAGTCCACTCACGTGTGGTCGTCGGTGTCAGCGGCTGCGCCGTCCGGTCCTGGCCCGGCGGCCATGGCGGCCGGCTGAACCGAGCGGACCAGGAGCTGGGCCACGTCCACGACCTCGAGCGACTCCTTCGCCTCGCCGGAGCTCTGCTTGGCCGCTACCGCGTCGCCGAGCAT
>JASHSZ010000468.1 GCA_030040815.1 Streptosporangiaceae bacterium | reverse complement strand
CGGGCGGCTGCGCGCGCGCCGGGCACAGGTCGTGGCGACCGGTCGCGGGGCAGGTGAGCGGCCGCGTTCGGCGTGGCTGTGGCTGCCAGGCACGGACGGCGCGGTCACAGCCGCCGCCCGCGGGCTGGCTGCTGACGCGGCTGACGGCCCGAACCTGGAGAGGCTGGCAAGCAGCGGATGAGGGTGCTCGTGCTGCGCTGCCCGGACCTGCTGGCGGACGCAGGGCCTGGGGAGGAAGACAGCGCCCGGGCCTTCGAGCCAGTGGTCGCTCTCGTCGAGGAGTTCTGCCCACACGTGGAGGTGCTGCGGCCGGGGGTCTGTGCGCTCCCGGCGCGCGGCCCGGCGCGCTACTTCGGTGGCGAGGCCGAGCTAGCCGACCGGCTCGCCGCCGTGGTGAGCCAGGCCGGTTATGGCTGTCAGGTGGGGGTCGCCGACGGCCTGTTCGCCGCGGGGCTGGCGGCCCGTGCCGGGCCGGGCGTACTCGTGGTCCCGCCGGGGAAGACGCCGGACTTCCTGGCCAGGTTCCCGGTCGGGGTGCTGGGCTTGCCCGAGCTGTGCGAGTTGCTGCCTCGGCTGGGCATCGAGACGCTGGGCCAGCTGGCCAGGCTGCCGCCCGCTGAGGCGGTCAGCAGATTCGGGCCGCCGGGGAGACTGGCGGGTCGGCTGGCTCGCGGGCTCGACCCCCGCCCGCTGATCCCGCGACCGCCGGCAGTCGACTTGTCTGCAGCGATGGAGTTCGACCCGCCTGCTGGGCAGTCCGAGCCGGTGATCTTCGCGGCCAAGGCGCTCGCCGATCAGATGCATGACCGGATGGCGGCTGGCGGCTTTGGCTGCGTCCGGGTTCGGGTGGAGGTGCACTACTCAGGCGGCGCGCAGGTCAGCCGGCTGTGGCGGCACGACGGGCTGCTGTCGGCGCTGGCGGTGGCCGAGCGCGTCCGGTGGCAGCTCGACGGCCGGTCGGCCAGCCAGCCGGGCGGCCCGGTTCCGGGTGGCCCAGTCCAGGACGGCGCGGCCCCGGTCGGCGACGACGGCGAACAGGGCGGCGTCACCCTGCTACGGCTGGTTCCCGACCAGCTGGTGCGCGCCACCGGGCGTCAGCTGGCGCTGTGGGGTGACGCGGTCGTGAGCGATCGAGTAGCCCGCGCGGCCATCCGGGTGCAGGCGATGCTCGGCCACGAGCGCGTGACCCGGCCGGTTGCCGCCGGGGGGCGCCGCCCCGGCGAGCAGGTACTGCTCGTGCCGTTCGGTGACGCCGGGGTGCCGCAGCGCCCGGCGGACCGCCCCTGGCCGGGACAGATCCCGGCTCCGTCGCCCGCCACCGTGTACCCCGCGCCGCAGCCGGCCAGCGTGACCGACTCCGCCGGCGAGGTGGTGTCAGTCGGCGGTCGGGCCGGGCTGTCCGCGGCCCCGGCCCGGTTGTCGGTCGATGGCGGCCCGGCTCGCCTGGTCACCGCGTGGGCCGGACCGTGGCCGGTCACGCAGCGCTGGTGGGATCCGCCGCAGGCCTGCCGCCAGGCCAGGTTCCAGCTCGTCACCGACGACGGCCACGCCTGGCTGGCAGCGCTCCAGGACGGCCGCTGGCAGATCGAGGCCCGTTACGACTGATAAGCGCCCGCCGGCGCCGCCGGGCCCAGGCGCACTACCCTGGTCGGGCTCGACCCGGCTGGCGGGCGCGAGTGCGGAACGCGGAGATCGCCATGTCAGACATGTTCAGCGAGGCAGCATGGGATGAGCGCTACCGGTCGCGCCCTTCGCTGTGGAGCAGTAAGCCCAATCCTCGCCTCGTGTCGGAGACGCACGGCCTTACCGCAGGAACCGCGCTCGACGCCGGGAGTGGCGAGGGCGCCGATGCCATCTGGCTGGCGGAGCGCGGCTGGCAGGTCACCGCCATCGACCTGTCTACCATCGCACTCCAGCGCGCGGCCGCGCACGCGGCGGAACGTGGCCCGCAGATCGCCGATCGCATCCAGTGGCGGCACGCGGACCTGAGGTCCTGGCATCCAGGCGCGGACACCTTCGACCTGGTAGCGGTTCATTACCTGCAGCTGCCTGCCGCGATGCGGGCGGAGGTATTCGGCCGGCTGGCCGCGGCCGTAGCGCCCGACGGGACGCTGCTGATCGTCGGACACCATCCGTCCGACCTGCAGACGACGGTGCCGCGACCACCGCTGCCCGAACTCTTCTACACCGGGGACGACATCGTCGCGCTGCTCGATGTCCGCGACTGGGAGATTGTGACTAACGACGCGCCAGGCCGAACGGTCACCGACCCAGACGGGCACCCGGTCACGATCCACGACACTGTGTTCCGGGCGTTTCGTCGCCAGCCCTGATTAACGCGCACGTCGCCTCTGAGCGGTGCGCTCGTCTGGTCAGTGCGCCTTCGCCTGCCGTGGTCCGGCTGTCGCTGACCCGCTTCACCTAGGCGAGGCAGGAAGCGCGGCCCGACGGGGCCACTTGCGCCTGTGCGTGCGCCGCCTTCTGATCCCCTTTCTGCAGCGCGCCGAGTGGAGACCATCTTTCTGCGACATCGGCTTCTGGCATGGCCCGGCACGCGCGAAACGGCGCGCGTTTTGTCAGAGGTGACCAATAGAATCGAACACAGATTCTAGATGATGCTAGCGTCCGTGGACCGCAACTCGCGCCCGCTCGATTGGACTGCCGGAGGTGACGCAGCGGTGTACCAGTCAGCCGATCAGCCCGCGGCGCCTACTGGCGCGGTGCAGTGG
>JASHSZ010000467.1 GCA_030040815.1 Streptosporangiaceae bacterium | reverse complement strand
ACCGTCAGCGCGGCGGCCGCCTCCGGCGCCAGCCGGCGGATGAGCGCGTGGTGCGCGGCCCACTGGTCCAGACCGGTCCGCTGGGCGGCGCGGAGCGGACCGAGCGCGGCCCGAAGCCGGGCGGGGTACGGGAAGGTGGCGAAGATAGCCGCCCGGATCGCCCGGTCTCGCAGCGATCGTGCAGGCAGCGGCGCGGGCGGCGCCGCCGCTGCCCGCGGGTCGGCTGGCTCGGACCAGGTGCGGGCGGCCTCGATCAGCTGGCCGTACTGCACCCCCGACGGGCACGCTGTCATGCACGCCATGCACCCGAGGCATCGGTCGAAGTGCTGGGCCGCGGCCTCGCCGCCGTGGCCGCCGTCCAGGATCTGCGTGATGAGGTGGATCCGCCCGCGGGGTGAGTCCATCTCCTCGCCCCACAGCTGGTACGTGGGGCAGGCGGGCAGGCAGAAACCGCAGTGCACGCAGTCGCCAGCGAGGTCGCGCAGCCGGCCATCCGGGTCGAGCAAGCTCTCGCCGGACCCGCTGACCGCGACCGGGCCAGTCATCGCAGCCTCCTCCGCCGCTGCCATCAGATCCCTCCCGCAAACCGGCCCGGTGCCATCCGGTGTTCCGGATCGAACTGATCCTTGACGGCGCGCATCAGCTGCAGCGACGGCACCGGGCCCCACACATCGACCATCTCCCGCACCTCAGGCGGCGCCCAGGCAACGACCGCGCTCGCCACGCTCGGCACGACTGCGCCGGCGCTGAGCGCCGCGAGCCCCGCGCGCAGTTCCGACACAAAACGAGCCACGTCTGCCGAGTCCACGTCGGCCGCGACCCCTATCTCGACGATGCCCGCACCCGCGGATCCGCTGATCGCCGGATCGAGATCGTTTGCGACGGCAGCCGTCCGGGCCGTGCTCAACACCCTGGCGAGCTGCCCCACCCAGAATGCGACGCGGACACACGTCCCGTTCGCGTCGGGTCGACCGCGACTGTGGGCCGGTGGCCGTGCCTGCGACCCGGCCGTGCCGCGCCCCAGCAGCGCACGCATACGGGCGACGCGAGTCTCGACGCTTTTCGCATCGCCCTCGAGCAGGACCGAGACGACGAGCGGCGCACCGGCAGATGGCCAGTCCAGCTCGACCGCCGACGGCCACAGCGGCGAGTCGCAGATGACGTCCACCACCTCGGCGGCGGACTCTGGGTCGGGCAAGTCCAGGGCGAGCCAGGTCGATACCCCCGGCAGCGGGTGCAGGCGGAACGTCGCCTCGGTGATCAGGCCGAGGGTGCCGTAAGAGCCGGCGAACAGCTTGCCGAGGTCATAGCCGGCGACGTTCTTGACCACCTTGCCGCCGCTGCGGGCGACAACGCCGTCGGGCCTCACCACGGTAATGCCGATGAGCAGGTCACGCGGGGCGCCGAAGCGGAACCGGAGTGGCCCGGCCGAGTTGGTGGCCAGGACACCGCCCACGGTTCCGGTCCCGTTCGCCCCACTGGGGGTCGGGTCGAGGGCCAGCTGCTGTCTCGCGGTCGCGAGTACCGCGGCAAGGTCGCCGAGTGCAACCCCGGCCTGCACCTGAACGACTAGGTCACCCACTGCGTGCTCGACCACGCGGTCGAGCCGCCGGGTGTTGACAACCAGGTCGCAGCGGGCGGGCGCGCTGCCCCAGTGCTGCCGGCTGCCGGAGCCTCGGGCAACGACGGTCAGCCCGAGCGCAGCGGCGGCGGCGAGGAGCGCCGAGGCCTCTGCCGTCGAGGCGGGCGCCGCGACGTAGCCAGGCTGAGCTCCCGCGACGACGTCGGTGTCGCGCGCGACCGCGATGTCCGCGCACGCCTCAGCCAGCTCGACCGGGATCGCGCTGGCTGCCACCGGCCCCATCCGCCCGGCTGTCGAGGGGCGTTCCTGCGAGGGTCCCGTTCCCATCAGAATTGGTCGATCACGCCGGACGCGACGAGCGGGTGCGGAGCCCGCCGCACGCCAGGGACCTCACCGCACAGTCGCGGGGTCGGGAACACCTTGCCAGGGTTGCAGATGCCGCCGGGGTCGAACGCGCACCGGAGCAACTGCATCGTGTCGAGGTCGTCAGCGCTGAACATCCGCGGCATGTAGCGAGACTTGTCGACGCCGACCCCGTGCTCGCCGGTGATGGAGCCGCCGTGCTCGATGCACAGGTCGAGGATCATCCCGGACAGCTTCTCTGCCGCCGCCTGCTCGCCCGGCCGCCGGTCGTCGAAGAGCACGAGCGGGTGCAGGTTGCCGTCCCCGGCGTGGAATACGTTGGCGACCCGGATGCCGGTCTCCGCCGACAGGGCACTGATCCGGTCCAGCACGCTCTCCAGTGCCGTCCGCGGCACCACGCCGTCCTGCACGATGTAGGCCGGGCTGATCCGGCCGACCGCCGCGAAGGCGGACTTGCGCCCGGTCCAGATCGCGGCCCGCTCGGCGGCGTCCTGCGCGGCCCTGATTTCGTAGGCGCCCTCGGCCGTGCAGATCGCGCGGACCGCGGCCGTCTGCGCCTCGACGTCACCGGCCGGGCCGTCGAGCTCCACGATGAGTACCGCGCCCGCGCCGTCCGGATAGCGGCAGTGCACGGCCGCCTCGGCGGCCTCAATGGCCAGCGCGTCCATCATCTCGATCGCACCGGGCAGGATGCCCGACCCGATAATCGCCGACACCGCCGCGCCGCCCGCGCCCATGCTGGTGAACGCGGCCAGCAGGGTCGTCACCGCCTCGGGTATCGGCGTCAGCTTCACGACGATCTTGGTAACGATGCCGAGCGTGCCCTCCGAACCGGTGAAGGCGCCGACGAGGTCGTAACCGGGGGCCGCGCCGGTGCCGTCGCCGAGCCAGGTCAGCTCGCCGTCCGGGGTTGCAACCTGCAGGCCGGTCACGTGGTGGACGGTGAAGCCGTGCTTCAGGCAGTGCGCGCCACCGGAGTTCTCGGCCACGTTGCCGCCCACCGAGCAGACCACCTGGCTCGACGGGTCCGGGGCGTAGAACAGCCCGTATGGCTCCGCCGCCTTGCTCACCGAGAGGTTCGTGACGCCGGGCTCCACGACAGCCCGCCTGCTGATCGGGTCAATGGCGATGATGCTCCGCATCTTGGACATCACGATCAGCACGCCGTCGGTGCGTGGCAGCGCGCCGCCGGACAGGCCGGTCCCGCTGCCTCGGGCTACGAACGGGATCTGGCGGGCGGCACACTCGCGGACGATCGAGGCGACCTGCTCAGCGGTCTGCGGCAGCACCACCAGGCCAGGGACGCTACGATGTGCGGTCAGCCCGTCACACTCGTAGGTCCGCAGCTGCTGCGGGTCGGTAATCACGTCGTCGGCACCGCAGATCTCGGTCATCCGGGCGGTAAGAGCGTTATCCACGCCTCCAGCATCCCTCTGTCGCGGTCGGGCCGCCACAAAAGGGTCGGCCGGGCTCCGTGCTTGCCTGTCGATCGGTCACGGACCAAGAGTGTCTCGCTATGTGGACAGTTAGTATCACTATGTGAACGGAGCGACGACTCGACCGGCCGAACGACACGCCAGGCAACGGTGGCTGATCCTGCTTATCGGGCTCGTCGCGATGACGGCCGGCTGCACGTTTCAGTACGGGCTGGCCTACCTCATCCCGGCCCTGCGGCAGCAGGGTTTCTCGCTCGAACTGGCCAGCACGCTAGTCGCCTGTCCCGCGGCGGGACTGCTGCTGACCCTCATCGCCTGGGGCACTGCCGCCGACCGCCTCGGGGAGCGCGTTGTGCTGGCGGCCGGCCTCGGGCTGTCCGGTGCCATGCTGCTGCTCGGCGCCGCACTGCACGGAGCGGTCGGACTCGGCTTGTGCCTGATCGTCGGCGGCGGCGCTGGCGGCTCGGTGTTCGCCGCGAGCGGCCGGCTCGTCCTCGGCTGGTTCGCCCAGCACGAGCGCGGCCTGGCGATGGGCATCAGGCAGAGCGCCCAGCCGCTCGGCGTCGCGCTGGCCGCGGCCACGCTGCCCGCGCTCGGCGGCGTGGGCACCGCCGCGGCGCTGCTGTTCCTCGGCGGGCTCTGTCTGCTGGCGGCCGTGCTGGTAGTTGCGCTGATCCGCGATCCTCCAAGGCCCCGAGCGCCAGCGGCTGCGGAGGCTCCGAACGCTCGGGCGCGCCCGGCGTCGCCGTACCGGCAGCCGGTGCTGTGGCGGATCCACGCGGCGAGCGCGCTGCTGGTTGTCCCGCAGTTCACGGTGGCGACGTTTGCGCTGGTGTTCCTTGTCGACGCGCGCGGCTGGACCGCGCTGGCGGCGGGCCGGCTGCTGGCGGTCGCTCAGCTCGGCGGCGCGATGAGCCGGCTCGGCGTCGGCTACTGGTCCGACCGGGTCAGCAGCCGCATGCGCCCGATGCGCACCCTCGCGGTCAGCACGGGCGTCGGCCTGACCGCGCTCGCAGCAGCGGCCGCGGCCGGCCCGTCGGTCGCCGTTCCCCTCCTGCTGGCCTGCAGCGTCGTCGCGGTCAGCACGAACGGCCTGGCCGCTACTGCCATCGCCGAGTACGCCGGGTCGGCGTGGGCCGGCCGGGCGCTCGGCATCCAGAACACCGGCCAGAACGCGCTGGCCGCCGCGACGCCCCCGGTGCTGGCGCTGGCGATCGGATCGATCGGATTCGGCGCGTCATTCGCGGTGGTGGCCGCGTTTCCCCTCGTCGCTGCCGGGTTGGTGCCGGTCGCGGCCGAGCGCCCGAGTAGCGGTGCGGCCAGGGCGCCGTCCGGCTGGCGCGCCGCGCGTCTGCTCACCGTCGGCAGGCGCGGCTAGCAGAGTTCTACGACTGCGGCGCGCCGAACACGAGCATGGCGTCCTCGGGCGGCTCCCCGAACAGGCTGATGACCAGGTCCTCGTCGAAGGCGCTGCCGTCCGCGATATTGCGGAAGTCCCTCACGGCTGTTCCCGTGCAGTGGGCGTCGACAACCGGTGCGCTCCGCCCCGCGACGAGATCCCTGGCGTCGACAGTCCGGAAGTCGACGCTGTAGCGGGCCAGGCCGGATGTGTTCGGGATCGAAGTATGCAACTGGGCGCCGGCGAACAGGAGCACGGAACCGGGGGAGGGCAGCACGATGAGTTCCTGCGGCGCCTTGTGGTTGATCGCGCCCGGCCGGGATTGCTCCTCGCGGCCGACCTGCCTCGCGGTGCTCAGACGGTGCGTGTTGTTGCGGTAGTAGTCGAATGTGCCAGAGCTGTTCGGTACGGCGCGGCCGAAGCCGCTCATGTCGAACGCCACGGAGTTGTCCTCGCGGATTGGGAAGATCGGCAGCCACCAGTTCAGTTGCTGGGCAGGCGCGCTATACCAGGAATCCCGGTGCCAGGGGAAGGCGAATGCAACACCCGTGGTGAGGTGGCCGACAGGGAACGAAGTGCGTGGCCTTGGCACGTCGTAGTGAGTGAATTCGGCTGGCAGGCCGGCCTGCGCGATGATGTCGCGGACGAGTTGCTTCGATCGGTCTGCGTGAATCCAGCGGGGCTTCCACTCGCCCAGCAGCTTTGCCATCTCGGCAGGCTCGATGAACTCGTGCGCGTGCTCCGGGTCGTACGGCCGGAACAGCTCGATGAGTTGATCACGCGTGTAATCGACCAGGTCGCTGACTGCTTGCAGGCGGGTCAACACAATCAGTTTGCCAGCGTAAATTGCCTCGCGGAGCGCATCATCTCGCAGGTCCGGGTCGACGAGAACGGACATCTGTTCCCTCACTTCATGAGTTGGACTTGGTCCGGGACTGCACGGCCAACAGCCGTGTCGTGCAGGCCGAGGCCTTCGGGACGGTCGCCGAGCGGGTGCCTTCTGGACGCGGTGAGACCTGGCACGGTTTACCGTTGGCGGTCTGGCCGCGCCATCCCCGAATCCCGGGGATGCGCGGCGCAAGGCAACGTGAGCCGGCGTGAGCGGCGATCGAACGGACCGCGGTGTCGATGCACGTGCGCGGGCTGACGGACGAGGTCCGCATGCAACCTGGGTTGACTTCACC
>JASHSZ010000466.1 GCA_030040815.1 Streptosporangiaceae bacterium | reverse complement strand
TCCCGAACGTGCCAGGGATCGTGGCGGCCGCCGCGTCGCTGACTGCCGTGGGCAGGGAACGGGCCGCCGTGGACGGTGTGCTGCGCGCGCAGTCGGCCCGCGTCCGCGCGGTCGTGCCGCAGCGGGTGCCTGACGCCGTCGTGCACGGCGACCCGGACGACCGGCTGCCGCACATCGTCACGTTCTCCTGCCTGTATGTGGACGGCGAGGCGCTGGTCACGGAGCTTGACCGGGCCGGGTTCTCGGTGTCATCCGGCAGCGCGTGCGTGGCCGACACCCGGCAGCCGAGCCACGTGCTGGCCGCCATGGGCGCGCTGACTCACGGCAATGTCCGGGTGTCGCTGCCCCGCGGCACACGCGATGACGCGGTCACCGCGTTCCTGGACGCGCTGCCGCCCATCGTCGCCCGGATACGGCAGACTGTCGCCGCAGGCACAGCCGGCGAGCGGGCAGCGGAGGTATCGCCGTGACGACGCAGCCACCCGAGCCGACCGCAGATCCCGCGGCCGCGGCGGCCGAGCCGCCGTCGCTCACGCTCGACGCGCTCGGCCAGAAGTGCCCGATCCCGATCATCATGCTCGCGGAGCGGGTCAGGGACGTGGCCATTGGCCAGACGATCGAGGTGCTTGCCGACGATCCGGCCGCCAAGACCGACGTGCCCGCCTGGTGCATGCTGAAGTCGCACGAGTTCGTCCGTGCCGTCGATCTGCCGGTCGGCTGGTCGTTCCTGGTCCGGCGCAGCTACTGACGCTAGTCGGCGTCATCGACGGCGCGGAATCGATCGGAGAAACGTCGGTCAGTCTCCCACCACGGGCGCTGCAGGCCAGGCTGCGCCACCTCACCGGTGACGTCAGCCTCAGCAGCTGCGCTGACGACGTCAGCCGACGCGAGGGCGGCCTCCTGGGCGTCGAGCTCGGCGTCGATGACCTTGGCCTCGGCCTCGTCCTCGCGCATCATCTGGATAAGCTGGGCCGCCAGGAATGGCAGCCCCACGATGTCACCGAGGATCCACAGCACACCCCCGCCGAGCACCTGGGACGTGGCCAGGCTAGGCCCCCAGGGGTAGGCCACCGCGTGGTAGTACGGGCCGGCCAGCAGGCTGGTGTCGGCGATGACCGCGATGCCGAGAACCGCGTCGCCGACCACCTCCGCGGCGGTGATCCACAGCGTGAGGACGTACGGGTAGGCCCGTGGCACCGGATCCACGCGCAGCAGCGTCCAGAAGAACACGAACCCGGGCGCGAGCAGCGCAACGCGGGTGAGCTGGGCGACGAGCCCGGAGGTGAACCCCGCGGCGTACCAGGGCGTGAAGTAGACCACGAACGGCGTCAGCACGAGCACGAACGTGGTGATCGGCGGGAAGGTGAGCACCTGCGCGGCGCGGCTTCCGACAGCGGCCCGCAGCCGCTGGCCGGCCCGCGGCACCGTAGCGATGACCAGCGACAACGGCCGGCCGAGGGCAAGGAACAGCGGCACCACGAGCAGCAGCAGCACGGTCTGGACGGCCCTGATGTAGAACAGCACCGGCTGGTAGACGCCGACGAACGACATCGTCGCGATGGTGCCAAAGCCGAGGCCGAGGCCGCAGAACACAACGACCCGGCCGGCCGGCCATGGCTCGCCTCGGCGCCGAACTGCTACGACCCCGGCCAGATACAGCCCGCCGAGGATCACGATCGCGGCGAGGGACCACGGGTCGAGCGTCCAGGACGTGACCGCCCGCGCCACGGTGAGCTTGGCCGGGCCGTGATAAGAACCCGAAGCCAGCACCAGCATGGTCCTCACGCTACCGCGTGTAGTAGTGAGTGCCGACGGCGGCAGCGGCCGGAAGCGGCAGACCGGCGCCCGTCCAGCCCGTTCCCTGCCTGCAAGCACTAGCCGAGGTGGGCGGTCAGCTCGTCCGCGGCGACGTCCCCGTAAGAAGTCCGGCACCGCGCGATGAGATCGCCGGGCTCGAGGGTGTATTCCTGTGGCCCGGTGCTCTCCAGCGCCCGGACTGCGACCAGGTTGCCGAGCTGGGCAGCACGCTCGACGCCGAAGCCCCAGGCGACGGCGGCCAGGAAGCCGGCTCGGAAGGCATCGCCGGTACCGGTCGGCTCGACCGGGTTCACGTCCTTCACCGGGCCAACCACGATGGGCTGCTCACCATGCCGGTCGACCCGGACGCCTTCCGGGCCGAGTGTCGTCACCCTGGCGCCGACCTGCGCAATGAGCTCGTCGGCGGTCCAGCCGGTCTTGTGCTCGGTCAGCGACGCCTCGTACTCGTTGCTGAACAGGTAGCTGGCACCACGGACCAGCTGCCGGATCTGGTCGCCCTCCAGGACCGCGAGCTGTTGCGAGGTGTCGGCGGCGAAGGAAATCTGCAGGTCGCGGCACTGCTGCGTGAGGCTGAGCATGGCTGCGGGGTCGCCCGCCCCGATCAGCACCAGATCGGCCTGACTGGCCAGGACGCTCAGGTCCAGGCTCGCGTCCTCGCTCATGGCACCGGCGTAGAACGACGCGATCTGGTTGAGATCGGCGTCGGTCGTGCACACGAAGCGCGCGGTGTGGAAGCGCCGCGAGGTGCGCACGAGGCTGGTGTCGACGCCGTGCTCATCGAGCCATCTCCGGTAGTCGCCGAAGTCATCGCCGACCGTGCCGACCAGCAGCGGCGACAGGCCCAGGCTGCCCAGGTCGAACGCGATGTTGGCGGCCACTCCCCCGCGGCGGATCTCCAGGTCGTTGACCAGAAACGACAGTGAGATCTTCGACAGCTTGTCGGCCAGGAATTGCTCGGCGAACCGGCCAGGGAAGGTCATGAGATTGTCGGTGGCGATCGATCCGGTGACAGCAATGCGCATCGTGAGGGCTCCGTCTTGTCCGCGGGATTCGCGGCCCACAGGCTACACGCCCGGCTTGGCGGGACGACTGTGGCCAGCCCACAAGATCTGCCCGTGCCCGCTGTCACCGCCCACGGGGCTTCCCCCTGTCAATCCCCCGCGGCCCTCGTCGGTATGCCGTCAGCGGATACGCGACTGCCGCCGGTCGCGCTCGCTGGCGCCGCCGGCGGCAGTGGCCGCGCTGGTGTGCCTAGTGGAACGAGTCGCCGCAGGCGCACGAGCCCGTGGCGTTCGGGTTGTCGATGGTGAAGCCCTGCTTCTCGATGGTGTCGACAAAGTCGATCGTCGCCCCGCCGAGGTAGGGGAAGCTCATCCGGTCGGTCACGACCTGCACCGAGCCGAACTGGCTGACCACGTCGCCTTCCATGTCCCGCTCGTCGAAGTACAGCTGGTAGCGCAGACCTGAACAGCCACCGGGCTGAACGGCGATGCGCAGCCGCAGGTCGTCGCGACCCTCCTGCTGGAGGAGGCTGCTCACCTTGGCCGCCGCTGCGTCGGTGAGAAGCACGCCCTTGGTGGTCGCCTCGTCCTGAACCGTCATCTGCAATCGCTCCCAGGTCGGGTAGCCCGGCGCTCGCCAGGCGGCCGGTGCCCGGTCGGCACGGCCCGTTCTGCACTGACAACGATACTGCGGGCCGGCTCATTCCTCGCCGACCGGGCCGCCCGCGCTAGCCGCCCGGCTGGGCGGCCGCCCAGTCGGTTCGCGCCTCGTGGGTGTCGCTGTGCTACTGCCATGGCGATAGCTCAGCGACACCCACGATACGAACGCGGGCGGACAAGCAGAGTGCCTGCCGAGTCTGGCTAACCTCATACCTCGCTAATGCGGCATTCGTGACTTGGGTGCCCGGCTCGAACCCCCCGTATCACCCGCGGCGACCGACGCGAGGCCCGCTGGCCGGAGCTACGATAGTATCGTCAGTTAGACGATAAGTAGCGGCGATCGGAGCACGTCATGACGATGCCAGGACAGACCCTTCCGGCTGACCCGGCTGCTCGCGCCGAGCGAGCCGGTGCCCGCCGCTCACTGCCCCTGCTCGTGCTGGGCGCGGGTGCCGATCCCGCGTCCGAGCGTGGTGTTGACTGTCCCGGTGAGCTGCCGGCAGCCAGCGATCCGGGACTGGTCGCCAGGGCACGGGCCGCCCGATCCGCGCTCGGCGACCGCGCCTTCGTTCTCGGTCACCACTACCAGCGGGACGAGGTCATCCAGTTCGCCGACGTCACTGGCGACTCATTCAAGCTGGCCAGGGACGCGGCGGCTCGGCCGGGAGCCGAGTACATCGTGTTCTGCGGCGTCCACTTCATGGCCGAGTCGGCGGACATCCTCACCTCGGACACCCAGCAGGTCGTGCTCCCCGACCTGGCGGCCGGCTGCTCGATGGCGGACATGGCCACCTACAACCAGGTCGAGCAGTGCTGGGAGGCGCTTGAGGACCTCGGCATCGCCGACGAGGTCGTGCCCGTGACCTACATGAACTCCTCGGCCGACATCAAGGCCTTCACCGGCCGCCACGGCGGGACGGTGTGCACGTCGTCGAACGCACGCAAGGCGGTGAGCTGGGCGCTCGGCCGGGGCAGCAAGGTGCTGTTCCTGCCCGATCAGCACCTTGGCCGCAACACCGCAGTCCTCGAGCTCGGCATGAGCCTGGCTGACTGCGTCGTGTGGGACCCGCACGCAGCCGGCGACACCGGCGGGCTGACAGCCGAGCAACTGCACGACGCCACGATGATCCTCTGGCGCGGGCACTGCTCGGTGCACGGCAGGTTCTCGCCC
>JASHSZ010000465.1 GCA_030040815.1 Streptosporangiaceae bacterium | reverse complement strand
CGGGTCGACTTCGCCGCCACGCACCCGCACGACTCAAACCGGATGGTGCTCGCCATCGAGGCGGACGGCGCGTCCTACTGGCAGTCCGGCAGCGTGCGAGACCGCGACCGGCTGCGTGGCGAGCACCTGCAGCGGCTCGGCTGGCGTTATCACCGGCTCTGGTCGACGAACTGGTTCCGGCATCCGGACGCGGAGGTCGCCAAGCTGCGGAAGGCCTACCAGCGAGCCGTCGCCGAGTCCGGGCCAGACCAGCAAGCATCGGCCGATCGGGCGGATCTGGCCGAGTCGCCCGACCTGGCTGGCCAGGCGGCGTCCGTCGGTCAGGCCGCGGCCCGGCGGCCGGCCGCGGACGCGGCGTCGACGACACCGGTCACAGCGCTCACCCCGGAGACCCAGGCGCCAGCGGTCCCGGGCGAGCTGCCGAGGTGGATCCAGACCGAATCTTGAGTTAATTGCGTCAGTTGTCCGTTACGGCGGGTACGCTTCGAATCACTGCACTGTACGCCGGAGGTGTGCCATCGACCGCCTGGTCCTGTGGAACATCGATCTCACCCTGATCGACGTCGGCAGGGTCGCTCGGGATGCCTTCGCCGACGCCTTCCAGCGGGTGACCGGCCGACCGCTGGCGGCGCTACCTCAGCTTGCTGGTCGGAGCGATACCGAGATCTTCTTCGAGTCGCTGTACCTGAACGATGTGCCATCGGGTGCAGCCGAGGACGCCGAATTGCTCCCGCGGTACTGCCACGCGCTGGAGATCGCCTTCGCGAAGCGGCAGGACGACCTGGCCCACCAAGGCAGGCTGCTACCCGGCGCGCGCGACGCTGTGCTGACTGTAGGCGACCTGCCGGGCGTCGTGCAGACGGTGCTGACCGGCACGATCAAGCCCAATGCCATCCGCAAGCTGGCGGCCTTCGGCCTTGACCATGCGCTTGACCTCGAGATTGGCGGCTACGGCTCGGACGCCTACCCGCGCGGCTCGCTGCTGCTGGAGGTCCGTCGTCAGGCGAGCGAGAAGTACGGCACGCCGATGGACCAGGTGCCGACGGTGTACGTGGCCGACACCGCGCGGGATATCGAGGCGGCTGCCATTGGTGGCGCGCGGTCCATCGCCGTCGCGAGCGGCCGGGACACGGCGGCCGAGCTGCAGGACGCCGGCGGCGACGTGGTCCTGGCGGACCTCGCTGACAGCGGCCAGGTCCTTAGCGCGGTCGACCGGCTCACGAGACCGATGGGTGCGCACGCCCGCCGGTAACCGAGCGAGGCCCTAAGGCCCGGCGTCGATATAGGTAATGGTCAGGCTGCCCGCGTAGGGGCCGGGGCGTGCTGCCTCGGGGATGTCCAGCGTCAGGTTGGCGCTGAACGTACTGGTCCCATAGCCCGATCCGGGAAGCGCCTCGGCAAGAACTGCTCCGGTGTCTCCGAGGCCGCCGGGGCTGGTGCCCGGAGCGACGGTCGGCCCGAGGGTAACCCCGCCGGTCAGCGTGCTCACTGCGATCGGCACCCAGCCCAGGTCGTCGCCGGACATGGTGAATCCGGCGGCCGAGCCCGAGCCGGTGAACATCGACTCCTGGACCAGCACCGAGAAGCCTGGCAGGTAGTTGCGCGTGTCAGCAACTGTGATGTCATTCAACACGCCAGTGGCGACTAGCATGCCGGACGAAGCAGACTCGACCAGGTTCACGGTGCCGGGCGCAATCGTCACCGTCAGGGCCCCGGTCGGCGGCAGCGTTACGCTCACCGGTGCCGTCCCCGCCGTCTGGCGACCCGAGCCGCCCTGGCCACCCGAGGCGTTCACGACGAGCGACAGCGTGCCGGTCGATGGTGCGAAGGCGAAATTGGACGGCGTGAACACCGCCGACAGCGCCGCCGTGCCTGCCGTCGCGAACGTAGTCGTCGTGGTCGCCACCCCACTGGCGGTCAGCGCAATCGGCATGCCGATGGCGTGACGCCCGCCGACCTCGAACTGGACTGAGCCCGCAGGAACGGTCTTGTCAGCGTCCGTCACCATCGCCGTCAGCGTGACACTGCTGCCCGCGGTCGCCGGATTAGGCACCGCGGTCAGTGTGGTGGTGGTGGCCTCGCGCTGGTGGCAAGGTTCGCGGCTCTGCCACTGGCGCATCGGGTGCAGTGCGGGACCAGGGCACGGCACGTGCCGTCGGATACGGCCGGCCCTGGTGGCCGTGACGATCGCGGGGCGGTAACCAACTGCGGATTTCGCCGGGACCCCGGTTGCCGGATCGCGAGGCAGCGTTGTTGGCCGGGAACTCGTCGGCATGGCTGCTGCGGGCGAGCAGCTCGCCGCGACGCCGAAGGCAGCGACTGCCGAGATGAAGCCTGTCACGGCAGCAAGTCGGCGTGCGCCGGGCACCACCTGGGGTACGGAGGATGCGCGAACGCGGCGTCGAATGGCTGGACGCACAGCTGACCCACCCCTCATGCAGCCACATACCGGGCTGCGGTGCCCGGGCCGGTCTCCCCACCAGCCCGTTCACTAGCAAGCCGCTGACGGGTCACGAGAAGATCAGTCACCAGTCAGCCGTTGTCCTGAGACGTATCACGCAGCGAGCGATCTACGCCAGTTCCCTAATATCTACAAAAGAGAAAACAATTCATTAATAGCGGGAACCGCTCCCGTTGCTTCGTCCGACCTAAAGGGCGGCCTCGACGTAGGGAGCCACCGTTTTCCCTAGCCGAGCGGGTCGGTCACCCATACCGCAGGGTTCGGGCCGAGCAGCTGCACGCTCTGGAACAGCGTGAGCACGCTGCTGACCTCAGCGCCGCCTGGCAGCGGCGCGTTGCTGCCCGGCGTGTTCAGGTCCATCTCCACGTAGAGCGACACGCCGTCGATGTCGTTCGCGCACAGGCTCTGCCACTGCTTGTCCGGCTCATTCAGGTAACGGACCAGGGCCGGTGCGCCGTCCACGGTGATGGGGCTGGACTGGCCGGGGACAACCTTGCACGCGTACTCCGACGTCGCCGAGACTGCCGTGCCAACCGACAGGCCCAGCGCGGTCGGATCGACCGCGGGTCCGGCCGACAAACCGGA
>JASHSZ010000464.1 GCA_030040815.1 Streptosporangiaceae bacterium | reverse complement strand
TCGAGGATCGAGGTCAGCGCGTCGACGAACGGGACCTGCGCGACGATGCCGCCGAAAGCATCGGGTGCCATGTTGGCCACCGCGCCCATCAGCAACCCGCCCGCCGACCCGCCGCGCGCGATCAGGCGCTCCGGCGAGGTCCATCCGTCGGCTACTACATACCGCGCGCAGGCCGTGAAGTCGGAGAATGTGTTGACCTTCTTGAGCATCTTGCCGTCGTCGTACCAGCGACGGCCCATTTCGCCACCGCCGCGGACATGCGCGATCGCGTAGCCGAAACCGCGGTCGAGCAGCGAGATCAGCCGGATGAAGAAGCGCGGGTCGGAGGACATCTCGTAGCTGCCGTAGCCATAGAGCAGGAACGGGGCGGAGCCGTCCCGCGGCGTGTCCTTGCGGCACGCCAGCGACAGCGGTATCCGGGTGCCGTCCTCGGCCGTGGCCCACAGCCGGTGCTGCTCGTAGTCGGCCGGGTTGTACGGCGTGCCGTCTGGCCCCGGCAGCACGGGAGCCTGCTTGAGCAGGATCAGCTCGCCGGTAGCGACGTCGTAGTCATAGACCGAGTCCGGCGTCACCAGGGACGTGTAGTGCAGCCGGAAGGTAGCTGACTCGTACTCGGGATTCGCGCCAGGGCTGACCGTGTAGAGCGGTTCGGGGAAGTCGATCTCCTCGGCACTACCGTCGCCGCGCAGCACCCGCAGCCCAGTCAGCCCGTCCCGGCGCAGGTACACCACCAGGTGATCGGCGAAGGCGTCCACCGCTACCAGCCGCGTGTCGTCACGGTGCGGGATCAGCGGTATCCACCGCGTCGGGCTGGCAACCATCGCCTGCGCCAGCTCAAAGTTCACCGCGCCATCGTTGTGCAGGATCAGTAGCCGGTCGGTGCCGTCAGCCATGACCTGGTGCTGGACCTGGTAATCAACGCCCGGCCGACGCGGTGCCACGACGGTGAACTCGGCGGTTGGGTTCGCCGCGTCCAGCATCCGGACCTCGCTGGTGAGCGAGCTGGCCGAGCCGATCATCAGATAGCGCTTGCTGCGCGTCAGCCCGACGCCGACGTTGAACTTCCCGTCGGTTTCCTCGAAGACCAGCACATCCTCGCTGGCCGGGGTGCCGATCGTGTGCCGCCAGACCCGGTACGGGCGCCAAGCGTCGTCGACGGTGATGTAGAAAAACACCGAAGCATCGGCTGACCAGGCGCCGCCATAGAAGGTATTGGGGATCTCGTCCGGTGCCATCTCACCTGTCTGCAGATCCTTGAACCGCATCGTGTAGCGCTCGTTGCCAGACAGGTCGGTGGAGTAAGCGAGCAGCCGACCGTCCGGGCTCACGTCAAAGGCGCCGAGGCGGAAAAACTGGCTGTCGCCGGCCGCCTCGTTGGCGTCAAGGAGCACGATCTCGCCGTCCAGCGGGCCGCCGTCTTCCGTCATCGGCGGCCCGGCGTCGTCCGGCCGGACGGCGCGTCGGCAGTGCACCAGGTATTGCTTGCCCTCGATGCTCCTGGCGTAGTACCACCAGCCTGAATCGCGGACCGGCACCGACAGATCGGTCTCCTTGGTCCTGGCCTTGATCTCGCCGAAGATGGCCTCCCGCAGGTCCTCCTGTCCGCTGGTCAGCGCGTCCGTGTAGGCGTTCTCGGCTGCCAGGAACGCGATAGTGTCCGGATCGTCCTTCGCGGCCAGCCAGGCGTACTCGTCCACGAACGTGTCGCCATGGTGGGTCCGCTGGCTCGGGACACGCTTGGCGGCGGGATGCTCAGGTTGCTGACCGCCCGGCTGGTCGCTCATGACCGTCGAGCCTACTTCTGCGGGCCGGCCAGGAGCATCCTGGTATTGGCGAGGGCGGTCTGCAGACGGCCATGTGGCGATGATGGAATGCTGCACCTGGGAACGGGGTCCGCAGGGCGGTGTCCCGCTGGCAGGGAGGACTCGTGCTGATCGGCATCCTGTTAGCGCTGCTCGTCGTCATGGTGGTGGTGGGCGTGGTTACCTGGTTCAGGCGGGCGCGGGCCTGCCAGCGCATCATCGATGCTCCGGACGGCAAGCTCGAGCTGGCGTGTTACGGCGGCGTCATGTGCCGGGCCATGACGACCGGCGGCGGCCTGGTCCGGCTCGACCTGCTGGACTGGGGCGTTCGCCTGCGCGGGGTCCCGTTGACCCGGTGGTACATGCCACAGTGGGAGGCTCGTTATGAGGAGCTGGCGATAGCCGAGCTGGTAGCAACGCCGAACAGCAGGATCACCGTATGGTTCCGGGTCCAAGCCGAACAGGGCGGCATGGGTTTTATGTCTTACCGGAGCCGGGACATCCTCGACGCGCTGCAGCGTCACGACGTCCCCGTGAACCGGTCCGTCCAGCAGATCCGCAGCCCTGCGGACATGTATAGCGACCGGCGCTAGCTGTCGCGCTAGCGGCGCGGAGCGGCACGACGCCACGGGCCGCGCACATCGTGGCGGCGCCATTACCCGCGCCCAGGTACGCGTGGCAACCGGAGAAACCACCCAAATGGCCCGACGTTAGGAACAGCGTCATCAAATAGCATCCGCGCATTCATGTCGACCTCCGCGACGCGTAAGGCCAACAGCGAACCGTGGCCACAGGATGCTGACATGGCTGTCTGGGCACGACACGCGACTGCCGGCTTCCACCGCAGAGCGTGGCCTCGGGCAGGGTGGGGAGGCGTGGGGATGGCTGATCGGCCGCGGCTGACGGTGCTGGGGGCCGGGCATCTGGGGGTGACGCATGCGGCGTGCATGGCCGCGGCGGGTTTTGAGGTGCTGTGCGCGGATGTGGATGCCGACCGGGTTGCCCGGCTGTGCGGGGGGCAGGTGCCGTTTTT
>JASHSZ010000463.1 GCA_030040815.1 Streptosporangiaceae bacterium | reverse complement strand
GCACTCGGCGGCCGCCCGCCAGCAAGCCGCGTCACCAACCTGTCAGGTCAGAACACCTAGGGCTCCCAGTGTCCGCGGGCCCGGCGGCTCGAACGGCGCGGCACTGTCGGCGGTCTCGGGTACCGTCATCGCGCCATGACCGAACTGGTGACGAGGTTTCCGGATTGCCACGACTGCGCGCGCTTCCGCAGCGGGTCGGCTGCCGCGTGCCTGACCTGCGCCAGCAGCCAGATCAGTCGGCCGGGTCCCGGCGCGTGCCCGGTGTGCGCGCAGCACCTGGCGGACGACGGGCGTTGTCCCAATGAACTGTGCCGGCGCGCGGAGCGCCGCATCGGCAGGATCCATGCGATCGGCTATCAGACTGGCCCGCTGCGCCGGGCGATCCATAGCTACAAATACGGTGGCGTGCGCAGCTGGTCAGTGGTGCTTGGCCGGTTGCTGCTCGGCTGGCTCGAGCAGAACATGACAGCCGATCCGCCCGGCCTCATCGTCGTCAATCCGGGATATCCCGGCGCGGACGCACCGAGGGGCCAGCCACTCGGGCATGTCGAGGCGGTGCTGCATGCCGCCGCGGCGGCCGACGCTGCGCACCGGTGGCCGTTCGACACCGCGACGCCCGCAGCCATCGTGAAGACCCGGCCGACGCTGAAGTCGGCGGACGCTCAGGCCTGGTCCAAGCGCGTGACGGCGATGGAGCTGCGTGACGCCCTTGCCGTGCCCGACCCCGGCCGCACCGCCGGCCGGTTCATTCTCGTGTACGACGACATCGCCACGACAGGCGGCCAGCTCGATGCCATCGCCGGCTGCCTGCTGGATGAAGGCGGTGCAGCGCGGGTGGAAGGGCTGGTACTCGCCCGAGCGCCCTGGCGCGGATCCTGACAAGGAATTGATCGCTAGCCGCGATGGCCCGTCCCTGTGCTGCCACTACCACCAGCGCCGACCGGCAGCCTGGCTTCACCCAGCGCAGGGATCCTGGCGAGCATGCGGTGCCGGGCAGGTCAGCTTCCCCATTGCAGGCGGACTTCGGCCAGCCCATCCTGATTCTGCGGACCTGTATCCCGACGCGTTTTACCGTGCGGCCCACGACTGCTCGCGGAAGGGGATTAGCCAATGTTGACGTCTGAGATCAATCTTGTTGACCCTGATATCTACGAGCGCGGCGGTCCGCCGCATGAGCAGTTTGCCTGGCTGCGCGAGCACGAGCCGGTGTTCTGGCACGAGCATGGCGGCGGGCCTGGCTGGCCGGGATTCTGGGCCGTGACCAGGCATGAGGATGTCATGCAAGTCTCCCGGCATCCGGAGATCTTCTCCTCAGCGCGGCGCACTACGGCGTTCCGAGAGCTCCCGGACAGTGTCGTCGAGCGGCGCCGGATGATGATTCTGGACATGGATCCGCCGCGGCACAGCCGGCTACGAGCCCTGGTCAATCGCGGCTTCACGCCGCGGATCATCGCCCGACTGGAAAATGCAATCAGGCAGACCTGCGCGAGCCTGTTGGACGCTGCTGCTCAGCTCGGTGAAGCGGAGTTCGTCGCCGACGTCGCCGCGCCCTTGCCGGTGGAGGTGATCTGCGAGCTGGTCGGGGCGCCACCCGAGGACCGTGGTCGGCTGTACGAGCTGACCAACCGGATGACCGGCTTCGACGATCCTGAGGTTAGCTCGCCAACGCAGTACGTGCAGGCGGTGAACGAGTTGTACGGCTACGCCGCACAACTGGGCGAGCTGCGGCGCAGGGAACCACGCGACGACATCGTCACCAGGCTGCTCCAGCCCGACGAGGAGGGCAACGAGCTGACTGCCGCCGAGTTCAATCTCTTCGTCCTTCTGCTGGTTCTGGCGGGCAATGAAAGCACCCGTAACGCCGCCTCCGGCGGCATGCTCGCGCTGTTGCAGAACCCTCCGCAGTGGCAGCGCCTGCTGGCCGACCGGGCCCTGATCCCCACTGCTGCGGAGGAGATCATCCGTTGGGTCAGCCCGATCAACGCGTTCCGCCGGACCGCTATCCGCGATTCCGAGCTGGCCGGCCAGAAGATCGCCGAAGGTGACAAGGTCGTCATCTTCTACTCATCGGCCAACCGGGACGAAGACGTTTTCACGTCGGCACAAGAATTCGACATCGGCCGCGACCCCAATCCGCACGTGGCCTTCGGGTTCGGGCCGCACTTCTGCCTCGGTCGGCACCTGGCCGCGCTCGAACTGCGCGTACTGCTGGAGGCCATCGCCGAGCGGATGCCCGAGATCAGTCTCAGCGGCGAGGTCACGAGGCTCCGATCGAACCTCATCAACGGGATTAAGCACATGCCCGTGCGTTTCTAACTGCAGTCCTCGCCCGCGCGCCGTGGCGCGGCCGGTGACGGTCCGCCTTGCCCAGGCGAGTCCGGCGACGCGGAGGACTGGCATCAGCGAGGACCTGTCGCCTGGGTTGTGCCACGCCGCGAAAACACCTGGCCCTGGAGTACCGCATCCGCATCCTGAGATCTTTCGCGGCGTGACGCCATGACGTGATTGGTGGGGCTGCGTGGTTCTTCGAGGGAGTTGAGCGCCTGGCAGTCTGCATATTCTGAGCGCGTGGACTGGGTCGCTGTCGCCTTCTCCCTCGTGGTGGCTGGCCTTCTCGCCCTGAAATTTGCGTTGGTGGCGCGGCGACGGAGTCGGAATCGACTGCTCGACGACTGGGTGCGGGCGCAACCCGTTGTCTTCTCTACGCCGACGTTGGCGCAGCAGCTCACATACGAAGGGCGGTTCTCTGCGAACTGGGTCCAGTGGAGCCCCAAGTACGGCGGACCGCTGCTCGTCGTTCGGCGTGGCGGCGTCGAGGTAGTCGCGCCCCAGGGCATGATGCTGGACAGCCGCGATGTGTGCTTCCGGGCCGACACGGCCGAGATGTGGAAGGACACCATTGGCTTGCTCGGTGGTCCGTTACGGCGCAGGGAATGCATTCGCCTGAGGGGCCGAGACGAGACGGCCTTCGTGGAGTTTGCCCTGACGCCCGAGGCTGGCATCGAACCCACCTGGCGCGCCCTCGCCGAAGCAGGCGTGCAGCCGAGGGAGGATTCCCCACCCCGGCAACCGAAGCCGCTCAGTGTCAAGGAGCGATTCCGCGGCCGGTGACTGTGCCGGGGCGCTGCGTCCGACTCCTTCACCTTGACCACACCTGCCACCACCGCCGCCAGCGTCATCGCGCTCAGCATTGCCTTCTCTAACATGCTGACGCTCGTCATGGAAGTGAGCCGACGACGTGCCTCGGCAGGCGGTGACAGTCAAGCAGCAGGACTAATATCCTTGCCTGCCATGACGCCGCACGACGGTAGCGAGGCCGACGCCGAGTACCAGCAACTCGGCATCCCCGGCCTACTCCGGCTGGCCCGCCGCGCGTACGGCAACCCGGTGCGGGCGGCGCTCACCGAGTCAGGCTTTGATGACATTCCGCGCAACGGGGCGTACCTGCTGGCCCGGGTGTACGACCGCAGGTATGCGGTCGCTGACCTGACCCACGGCCTCGGCATCAGCAAGCAGGCGGTCAGCCAGCTCATTGACGCCATGGTGACGCGGGGCTACATGGAGCGGCGACCCGACGCCGGCGACCGGCGGCGGATGCAGCTCACGCTGACTCCACGCGGCGAGGCGGCGGCCACGGTGAGCTGGCAGGCTGCGACGAGGACCGACGAGGAACTCGAGCGCCGGCTGTCCGCCGAAGGCGTGGCGGCGCTCCGGCACGGCCTCATCGCCTTGTGCGAGATAAGCGACGAGCAACCCTCCGAGCCGGGGTCGGAGGCCGACTGACTGCCGCGCGGCCGCGCCGTCAGTCGAAGTGGCTGAGCCAGCCGCGCGTCACCGTCAGCAGTCGGTCCTGCTGCAGCTGGTAGACGTGCTCTCTGCCGCGCAGCTCGATGCGGACCAGGCCGGCTTGCTCCAGGACGCGCAGGTGCTGTGACGTCGTCGGCCACGAATGCTCGAACCAGGCCGCGATAGCGCCAGAGGTCATCGAGCCACCACTCGCGTGCAGGACCGACAGGATGGTCCGTCTGGCCCGGTGTGCCAGCGCGCCGAAGACCGCGTCGAAGTCGTCGAGCTCGGCGAAGCCCCTCGGCTTCGCCGTCACGGGCTCGCCAGCGCAGGTGGCGGCAGCCTGCCCGCGGGTCCGAGCGTGACGTACTCATAGTGCGGGAAAGTCCACTTCTGCTGTCCGTCGCGGTCTTCCAGCAGCGGGTCCATCGGCGCCCAGACGGCCAGCACCGCCGGGTGCTCGTGCGCCTGCTCGTAGCCGCCCTCGACCCAGGTGAAGATCTCGACGTACGTCGGCGGCGCGTCGAGCTCGCGGTAGATGACCGACGGCTCGTCAGTGACGAAGCCCAGCTCGTGCAGCGTCGGCCAGTGTCGCGCCAGCAAGTCGCGGAACGCGGGTTCGGCGTCCGCCCGGACTCGGTAGGTGCAGATGACAGTTTGCTTAGTCATGCGACTAACTATTAGCCGGATTCCTCGGTAATGGAAGAGAGCACCGACTGA